>JAPLMG010000162.1 GCA_026387165.1 Candidatus Omnitrophota bacterium | reverse complement strand
AAGATCTCAGCGGATATATTGAAAAAAGCGATAAACGGTAAAAAAGACGTTCTGATAATGAGCATCGGCGGGCTCCTCGGTAATGAAAGCCTGCTGGGTAAGGCCGAAAAAGCGGGAATTAAAGTTTATCTACCCAGCGGAGCATTGTGCGGCATCGACGGCTTAAAGTCGGCTTCGGTAGGAAGAATAGATTCGGTAACGCTCACCACGCGAAAACCCCCCAAAGGATTAACCGGAGCCCCTTACATAACAAAAAACAATATAGACCTCTCTTCGATAAAAGAGGAGACTGTTATCTTTGAGGGGACTGCGGATGACGCGGTCAAAGGATTTCCGCAGAATGTGAACGTAGCGGCCATTCTTAGCCTTGCGGGGCCGGGTAAAGCCAATACGCGCGTCAGAATAGTTACTTCGCCCGACTATACGAAGAATATCCATGAAGTCGAAATAAAAGGCGAATCGGGCAATATTACTACGAGGACGGAGAATCTCCCGTCAAAAGTTAATCCGAAAACGAGCCAGCTTGCCGTATTTTCAGCCATAGCCACGCTTGAGGGCATAGTAAAGAGCGTCAGGATGGGGACGTAAATGTAGAAATTAATTGAAATTAATAGAAATTTATAGAGATTTGTAGAAATTAAGAAATTTATTGTATGCGTAACTTGACCAAATTAGGTTCATATATATCCAACAGGATAGGCAAGGCGATAGCCGATTATAGTCTGATAGAGGATAAAGATAAGATACTTGTGGCTGTGTCCGGAGGTAAAGACAGCCTGTCGATGCTGAAATTGTTGAATGAGAGGCGGAAGTGGGCGCCGGTAGATTATAAGCTCGTAGCAGCGCATATCGAAAGCGATTATAAGGGCGGCTGCAATGCCAATAAAATTGAGCTGAAGAAGATCTTTGAGAGAGAGGGCGTAGAGTACCACTTCGAGAAGATAAAGCTGCTGGCAGAAAAGCGCAAAGTAAGCTGCTTCTGGTGTTCGTGGAACAGGAGGAAGGCCTTATTCACTTTGGCGGATAAGTTCGGGTGCAAGAAGGTAGCTCTCGGGCACCATATGGATGATATTGTGGAAACGCTCCTGTTGAATATGCTTTACCACGGCGAATTTGCCGCCATGAATCCGAGGCAGGAGCTCTTCAAGGGCAAGATCGTCATCATACGGCCGCTATGTTATGTGGAGGAGAATTACCTGAAAAGGTTCGCCAAAGAATGCGGTTTTAAGGCCCAGGTCTCCGCGTGTCCGAACGCGGAGACCTCAAAGAGGCGCGTGATGAAGAACTTCATAAAAAGAATAAAAGAGGATTGCTCCTACGTAAAGACCAATATATTCAGGAGTGTTTCAAGAGTGAAGGAAGAGTATCTCGGGCTTTGATATAAATAAATGCGAAGGGAGGTGAATTTAATGGCACATAAGAAGGTTGCGAAGGTAGGGATAAAGAGGAAAAAAGGATATCTCTATTACGTCGATAAGAAGGGCAATGTCGTCGAGACGAAGATGGCGAGAGGCAAGTCTAAGGGCGGCGGCGGTAAAGTTATCGCTAAACCCGGCGTAAAGAAAGAGAAGGGCTGTCTCTATTTCATCGATAAGGCGGGCGATGTATCGTGCGCGAAGATGTTAAGAGGCGGTAAGAAGAAAAAGAAGAGGTAGTAACAAAAAATGGGGACAGATACCTGTTTTATAGAAAAATAGGTGTCTGTCCCTGATTTTCCTACATATGATAAGAAATTCTATAACGATAAAGGGCGCGAAAGAGCACAATCTCAAAAATATTGACCTCGAGATCCCCCGAGATAAACTCGTAGTAATAACGGGCCTTTCCGGCTCCGGAAAATCTTCTTTGGCATTCGATACTATATATGCCGAGGGGCAGCGCCGTTATGTCGAAAGCCTCTCCAGTTACGCCCGTCAATTCTTAGAGCAGCTCCAAAAACCCGACGTTGAATATATAGAAGGCCTGTCGCCTGCTATAAGCATAGAGCAGAGGACCGCAGGATCCAACCCCCGCTCCACGGTAGGCACGCAGACCGAAATTTACGACTATTTAAGGCTCCTATTCGCCTCTATCGGAAGACCGCATTGTCCAAAATGTAAAAAACCTATAACGCGCCAGACACCGCAGGAGATAGTCGGCCAGGTGATGCGCTTGCCGCAGGATTCAAAGATAATCATTCTCGCTCCGGTAATAAGAGGAAGAAAGGGCGAGCATAAGGATATTCTCCAAAAGGCGAAGAAGGACGGCTTTGTCAGGGTCAGGATCGACGGCGCGATCCATGAACTCGAAAGATCTGTAACGCCGGATAAGAATAAAACACACACTATTGAGATAGTGGTCGACAGGCTTATTTTAAAGGGCGAAGATATCCGCAAGCGCCTGACGGACTCCGTAGAAACCGCGTTGGAAATCGGCAAAGGACTCATTGTAGTTAATTACGCAATACGCACGACGCACGACGAACGACGAACGGCCGCTAATGACTTACTATTCAGCGAGCTCTATGCGTGCATAGGCTGCGGGATCAGCCTGGGCGAGATAGCCCCCAGGATATTTTCATTCAATTCACCGTACGGAGCGTGCCCTGTATGCGACGGGCTCGGCAATAAGATGGAGATAGACCCCGAGCTCGTCATATCGGATAAGTCCAAACCCGTCATAAGCGCCGTCGATGCATGGAGGCGCGGAGGAAAGGGGCTATACCTCTATTACAGGCGCCTTCTTCGTTCAGTCGCCCGCGAATACGGCTTTGACGTAGAAACACCTTTCAAAGACCTGCCAAAAGATATTAAAAAACTGGTCCTGTACGGGGAGGCAGAATCCTTCGACAAGGCTCAGGATTCGTCCCGAGTGAGGTCGAGGGACGATAAAAAGTGGGGCAGCTTTGAAGGCGTCGTGCCGAATCTGGAAAGACGGTTCCGCGAAACTGAGAGTGAATTCATAAAGACCGAGATCAATAAGTACATGTCCGTCCTCTCTTGCCCGGAATGCGGCGGGATGAGGCTTAAAGCAGAGAGTCTCTCGGTTACTATAGGCGGCAGGAACATCGCCGAAGTCTCCAGCTTGTCGATAAAGGCTATGAAAGAATTTTTAACCGGCCTTAAACTGACCGTAACCCAGGACGCGATCGCCCGTCAGATCCTGAAAGAGATCAGCGCGCGCCTGCAGTTCATGATAAACGTGGGCCTCGATTATCTCACGCTCGACAGGCGCAGCTACACCCTCTCCGGAGGGGAGGCTCAGCGCATAAGGCTGGCTACGCAGATAGGCTCAGGGCTCGTCGGGGTGGTCTATATTCTGGACGAGCCCAGCATAGGGCTCCACCAGAAAGACAATTCAAAGCTCCTCGACACGCTGATAACTTTGAAGGACCTGGGCAATACGCTGATCGTGGTGGAGCATGACGAGGCCACGATAAGGAAGGCTGACCATATCATAGATCTTGGGCCGGGGGCCGGAGAAGACGGCGGACGGGTGCTGGTGAGCGGGACGCTTAAAGATGTGCTGGATTCCGAGGAATCGCTCACGGGAAAATATTTGAGAGGAGAGCTCAGGATAAAGATACCCCAAATGAGAAAGCCTTATGCCAGGCAGAAGAAGCTCAAGATAATAGGCGCCCGGGAACATAACCTGAAGAATATAGATGTTGAGATACCCCTCGGGCTTTTTGTATGCGTTACGGGAGTATCCGGTTCGGGCAAGAGCACTTTGGTGGACGAGATATTGTTCAAAACGCTGGCAAAGAAGCTTTACAGGTCAAAAGAGAAGCCGGGATCCCACGAAAGAATGGAGGGCGCGGAGTTTATCGATAAAGTGATAGTGATAGACCAGTCGCCCATAGGGAGGACTCCGCGCTCGAATCCCGCCACCTATACGGGCGCATTCGCGCCCATCAGAGAGATGTTTGCTAAGTTGCCCGATGCGAAAGTCCGAGGCTATAAGCCGGGGAGATTCAGTTTTAATGTTATGGGTGGCCGGTGCGAAGCCTGTATGGGCGACGGCATAAAGAAGATAGAGATGCATTTCTTGCCTGATATATACGTGCAGTGCGAGGTCTGTAAAGGTAAGAGGTTCAACGAGCAGACGCTCGACGTAAAGTATAAGGGGATGTCGATAGCCGACGCGCTGGGCATGTCCGTAGAGGATGCGCTCGTTCTGTTTACAAATA
>JAPLMG010000018.1 GCA_026387165.1 Candidatus Omnitrophota bacterium | reverse complement strand
TCCGCAATCTAAAAAAACGAGATTGCTTCGGCCGCTAAATCGGCCTCGCAATGACGAGGAGCTATATCTTCGTCCCGTCTTTTATAGTGGCATTCTTCGGTATAACCACGATACCGTCTCTTATAAAATAGCCATCGCCGTCATAATTCTTGAGATTGTTCAAATTCTTTATCACCACGTTCTTGCCGATTCTCGCGTTCTTATCGATGATGGCATTCTCTATAATGGCGCCGTCGCCTATACCTATCCTAAGAAGACCCTTTGGAGTAGAGGGTCCTTCGTAATAATCGGCTCCCATCAGGATAGACTTGTAGATCTTGCAGCCTTTACCCGTAATGCTTCTTAAGCCCATGGTGGAATTCCTGATCTCACCAGAGCCAATTATACAGCCTTCGCTTATGAGCGAATTCTCTACGCGGCAATCCGCTATTCTGGCAGGCGTCAGGAAGCGCGGGCGTGTGAATACGCGCCCCTTGTAAAGGAAAGACATGTGCAGCTTGGACGCGGCGATGTCAAGATTGGCCTCATAGAATGTGCTTATCGTGCCAATATCTTTCCAGTAGCCGTTAAATATATACCCGAATCCTTTAAACTTCTTGATGGAATGAGGTATGACTTCACGCCCGAAATCTATATCATTGCCTTTCAAAGCCTCTTTAAGGGCTCCGGCCTTGAATAGATATACGCCCATAGACGCCAGATAAGGGTATTTGGGATCACGGCTCGACTTGAGATCTCTGAGCTCCGAAGGGGTTGACGGCTTCTCCTTGAACTTGATTATCTGCCCGGCCTTACCCAGCTTCAGTATCCCGAGCTCGTGAACTTCTTCATGGCACGCCGGAACGACCGAAACGGTAAAGTCGGCGTTCTTGCTTCTATGAAAATTGATCAGCTCACGATAGTCCATCTCGTAGATGTGGTCGCCGGATAGTATAAGTATCTCCTGATCTTCGTTCTTCAGGTTAATGTGGGAAATATTTTTGCGGACGGCGTCAGCGGTCCCCTGGAACCAGTTTGCCCCCTGAAGCGTCTGTTCCGCGGCGAGGATCCTTACAAATGCGCGTGAAAAATAGTCGAACCTGTATGTGCTGTTGATGTGGTTATTGAGCGACTCCGAGTTGAACTGCGTGAGCACATATATGTTCTTTATGTCGGAGTGGAGGCAGTTGCTTATCGGTATATCAATAAGGCGGTACTTTCCTCCTATCGGCACGGCCGGTTTGGACCTGTACATCGTAAGAGGGAAGAGCCTCTTGCCCTGCCCGCCGCCTAATATCATAGCCACTACATCTTTCATATCCCGTCCTTCTGGTTATTAGTAGATTATATCACAAAACAGGGAATTTACAAATCGCCCCGAATGATTTGACGACCTACAGCTTATGTGCTATATTACGTTAAACTATGACTGTGAGAGATCGGATATGAAAAAATATAGCAGGGATATTCAAGCACGGATACGGAAAGAGCTTCTCCTCATAGGTTCTTTGATCTTCTTCCTGTCGACTGCCGGCATAATCATCGGTTACACATTGCTGCATCATGCGGCGCGCAAAACGGAGGCGGAGCATGAGCTGGCCGTATCCCAGCTTGCAGCAAGAGGCGTAATGCGCGTCATGGATCACCAGTTTTCTGCGCTGGAGGCTCACACGAAGTGCCGGACCTGCGAAGATACAATAACAGCTATCAACGCTTTATATCCTGCCGATGAAAAAAAGAGGCAGGCATATATGGGCCAAATGAGCGGATCTTTTTTAACATCACCCGGCTACGATCCTGCGATAAGGGAACATCTGGCGAACGAAGTTATCCCTTCGCTATCCTGCCATACGAAATCCGGAATGGGAATAAGAGAGATCGTGGTGACGGATAAGTTCGGGGGTGTAGCAGCCTCAACCGGCCATACAAAAGAGCTCTATCAGACGGATAAAGACTGGTGGCAGGCCGCTTTCAACAAGGGGCAGGGCGATTTTGCCGTGGGCGAAGTGGTATTCGATGATAAAAGCTCATCATGGTGCCTTCCGTTCGCTGGCCCCATAAGAGATAAGGCCCAGGGGGTCATAGGCGTATACAGGGTGCTTTTGGATATTGAAATGTTCTTTGATCCCGTCAGGAATATACGAATGGGCCGGACAGGCAATCTGTCTATAGTTGACGGAAGAAATTATCTGTTATTCTATCCAGAGACAAAACCATTCGCTCAAAAATTTTGCGATTACAAAGAACTGCAAAAACTTTTGACCGGTAAAACCGGATCTACAGTAATGAACCGCGTTTTTGGACATACTAAGCCCGTCATGGCGGGATTCACCAGGATAGACAACCCTCTGCTTATGAAGCGCCGCATAGAATGGGACGTTATAGCCATGAAAGATACTGAAGAGATATACAGCGGCCTCAACAGATTCGTCGTCGAGACATCCATACTATGCTTGATCCTTGTAATTCTCGCCATATTTGCCACGGCGCGCATCTTCAGGAAGACGTACGCGCGCCCGGCGGCGGAGCTCGAGGAATGGATGAGGCGTATAGGCAAGGGCGATCTCGATCACAAAATGGATGTGCGGGGAGGCGATTTTATCAAGGAGCTGGCCGGCTCTCTTCACGCAATGGCGGATGAGCTTAAAATAAATATGGTCTCCTCGATCCTTATGCGCCGGGAAACCGATAGGCGCGTTGAGGTTGAGGGTGAACTTAAGAAGCGAGGCGAAAATATAGAACAACTTATAAAGAGCCGGATCGAACAATCCGTTCTTTCGATAGAGCGCGCCTTGACTATGTTAAATGAGGATGCGTCCATTCAGGCGAGCGAAAAATACAAACATATGATCGATGAGATGACGAAGATAGCTTCTCTGCTCAAAGATACCGTGAAAAAACTCGCCTATATGGCAAGCATAGATTCAGGCGGCCTTGAGCTAAAAATGCAGCGTGTCGATGCAAGGGCACTGTTAAAGGATGCTGTCCTTAACTTCGAGTCGAAGATATCGGCCCGCAATCTCAAGCTCAATATAGATATCCCAAAGACTGCGGTAGACGTTTTAGCCGATCCTGTCAGAATAAATGATGCATTGACCATCCTATTGGAAAACGCGATTGGAGCAACCAAAACCGGCTCTATTAAGATGTCGCTAAGGTACCTGCCAAAGGAAGCGGAATTTGCGGTATCCGACACCGGGAGAGGGATGGCGGAGCAGGAAGTGGCAGCCCTATTCAAAAGATCGCGCAGCCAGGGAATAGGCCTTTTCATAGCCAAGGGGATCATAGAGTCTCATAAAGGCCAGATCTTCGCCAAAAGTGAGCAGGGAAAGGGCACCACAATATTTTTCCGCATTCCGAACAGCCTCTCAGCAAAATAGTAACGCTATTCAACTAATAGCGCTTATTATAGCCATTTTGAGCTCAAGTGCCACGCTAAAACGCCCACAGTGCCATGCATCCACGGCTTAAACGCCTTCATTACGCGCTAAATACAGGTCCCTGCATGTAAAAATGGACCGGACCCATTCACGGCTTAATAGACGCGTTGAGTCAGGCCCTTTTTACCATTGCTTCTTAAAGCTCCGGTCTATTACCGTCATTGCGAGCCCGAACTTTTGTGAGGGCGAAGCAATCTACAAAATTTGCCGCGCAAATTTTGTGCCTACTGCCTGTCTACAGCTTTGCGGGCGTAAAAATTTTTTTTTAATCAGCCAGCAAGTATACTGCGGCCTTTTCAGGATCGCAGTGTATAGCATTGACCGCAGAAAAAAAGAGGTAAGCAAAGAAATGGATCAAATAGAAAAGATGAAGTTGCTGCATCAAATATTTGTACACAAAATATTTTTGCGAATAAAAATCTTGTAGAAAACTTTTTCAGCAAAATAGATCTTTCAAAAAATATGGAAAATGATTATAAAGAAAAATATTTTTGCTAAAAAACCCAAAAATGAATTTGTGGAATAATATTTCACAAAAAAAGTTTTGGAGTTTTTAGAACTTTTGGAATTTCTAAAACTCGCATAATCTTTTTAAAGATCCAAAATATAAAAGATGCTTTTACAAAAGATAATTACGAAAATAATAATTCTGCGGAAAACAATTTTGTTGAAAATATTTCAGTGGAAAAACGTTTTGAAGCTTTTGGAACCCGCAAAGACTTTTCAAAAACTTAAAAGGGGACACCCATCTTTACGCAGTGTTCTACTGGTAAAAGATGAGTGTCCCCTTTTTAAACCACTGCATAAAAATGAGTCTTTCCATTTTGCCCGCAATGACGATCAATGGGAAGCAATCCGGATATAGCATGAAGAAAATTGGGAAAATTCAAGTGCAGGGCTCGCAGTGACGAATAGGGTATGGCCAGCTCCCCAAGCTCACTGCTGGTCCAGGCCGGGGCTGTACAGGCAGAAATAGATAGGCCCAGCCCCGGCCTGTGCAGGCAGAGGATGGGCTTAAACCCGCCTGCCCCTAAGCTCAATCCGGTAGGGTACCCTTAAGGAAAAAAGGGGACACCCATCTTTACGCAGTGTTCTACTGGTAAAAGATGAGTGTCCCCTTTTTCTACCCTATTAGCCGTTAACAATGAAACATTAGGATATAGTCTATTGACAATCAATGATACTATGATATATTTAATGTTGTAGGGGTTAAGTGAATAAAAAATCCGGTTAGCAATGAAAAGAAGTTAGTTAGTAATGCAAAATATTCGGTTAGAATAGCAGGTTGGTTTTGAAAGTTAGAATCATTTAGCTCTTTGCTGCAAGCGATAAAGCCCGTGAACCAGTCGTCCCACTTCGTGGGACTCCGGTTCAGGGTCATGCACCCGAACGAAGTGAGTGGTGCATGGGCGAACTTACCGAAAGGTAAGGGTGCAAAGCACGCAGTCCGCCGAAGCATTCAGGTGTTAGCGAGTTGAATGCGAAGGCGGATGATGCGGTTACCGAAAGGTGGCAGAAGTGAAAGTTTTAAGTCTTTTGTGTTTAACGGTTCTGGCATTCTCTTTAGTTGCATGCTCAGGTCTTCATGCTGAAGACGCGGCTCCTGAGCAGGGCATCTCTCCCACAGCTCTTCCTGTAGTTATCGATCCGGGCACTGTAGCAGTAACAACTAACCCCATTACAAATACGCAGACATGGACCGCTGCCGATAGCATCAGCATGATGGACCTTGCCAGCGGCAATGTAGGATCGCAGGCGCGCTTAGAAGTATTTCTTCCCACAGATGACAGCAGGCTATTGGCTAAAGTCTTGGGCAATGATCCGACCTATTGGAACGGCAATATCTATTGCCCAAGAGGCCTCTTCGTATTTGAGAATCAGAACGGCATCAATATCGGGCCTCAGGCTCAGATCAATGTCAACAACCTCATAGCCACCACGCTTGATATATCGGCTAATAATTTCTTAAATGGTAATTATATCCTGGAGCACAATGTCAACTCCAGATATGCGTATATACTGAATGAGGGGCGTATCACCGGAAGCAATATCGCTTTGATAGCGAGCGCCGTATGCAACGGTGACAATGGCGTTCTTGTAGCCAGGGTCGGCACGGTCAATCTTGCCTCTGGAGACAAGGTCACCGTGAGCTTCGACATGAGGGGCCTGATGCAGATCGAAGTAAATGACAAGACCACAGGCAAGGTGCTCGATATGCAGGGTAATGACGTGAAGGACGCCATAAAGAATTCAGGCACGATTGAAGCTGCCCAGGTCATGATGAGCGCCAGGACAGCCAATGACATATTCGAGAATGCGGTCAATAATACAGGTATCGTGAAGGCCACAGGCATGATAGAGGTGGATGGCGTGATAAAGATAGTGGCCAATGGCAATATAAACGCCAATTTGGCCGATTCCAATGGTAAAATATGGATAGAAACGCTCAAAGACATATTTATAAGCGCCTGCACAAGAATAGGTGATCTTATAACCATAGAGGGCAACGGCCTGAAAGCGACCTATATGGTCACGAGCGACTTCACCCTTAAGGCCGATAATGCCATAGATACGACTCCCGGAGCCATACTTCAGGGCAATAGCATCACTTTAATAGCGAACAGATTCGGTGCCACGCATACACCTCTGCAGATAGACAGCCCTAATATCCATATCAAGAGAACCACAGGAGATATCGATATATTAGAATCCATGGGTATCGGTACAAGCGTGCAGATAACAGGCCCGCCTGAGGGCGGCTTCGGCTCAATTATTTATCCTAAATCGAGCAGTCTCACATTAGAAGCGGCTCGAACCACCGTTTCTACAGACGCAAATCCCGCATACTTCTACGGAAATATCACATTTTATAACTTCGAATGCACCACTCCCGGCAAAGTAATCTATTTTGAAGCAGGGAAGACATATACCTTTGAAGGCGCCTTCAAATTACAGGGCGCGACAGACGCCTGTATAAAGCTGCTTTCTTCTGATAAAGGCAACCCGTGGTATATAAGTACCAACGGCAGCGAGAATTTAACGGCTATATGGGTGGAAGATTCCATAAATATCAGCAAAAAAGAGGTAATCACGCATTTATCCACCCTAAGGGAGGGCGCTGTAAGGTGGGATGCCGACTATATATGGGTCCATGCGGACGCGGATGGCACCTGGTCTGATGTTACCAGCTGGAAGGACGGAACCGGGAACAATCCAGGCAGTATGCCGGGCGCCAATG
>JAPLMG010000012.1 GCA_026387165.1 Candidatus Omnitrophota bacterium | reverse complement strand
GGATCTTACAAATACCACGTTATCAAGGCCCATCGAGCGGAGGATATCCG
Organism: Candidatus Omnitrophota bacterium; assembly: GCA_026387165.1. Lineage (GTDB taxonomy): Bacteria > Omnitrophota > Gorgyraeia > 2-01-FULL-45-10 > 2-01-FULL-45-10 > 2-01-FULL-45-10. The sequence goes on along the minus strand of JAPLMG010000012.1, from coordinate 30,700 downwards.
GGATAGATTCGATCTGCTGTATGACCGGGTTCATCGCCTGATGCTGGAGGCTGCCTGTTTCGTTGTAGCCCGGTATCCAGTCTGTCTCGAGGCCTATGATGAGCTTCTGATTCTCATACTTTGCTTTTCTTGCGAGGTTGATGACAGAGGCCACTATGCCGTCCGCCTCCAATTGATCTATCCTATTCTTCAGGTGGTCGACTGTTTGACGGACATCAGCTGAGAGATCGTCCCTGCCGAGAGACTCTACAGTAGAGATGGCCCGCCCTATCCTGTCCTTTATCGCCGCCGTTGCCTGCTTCTTCTCGAGTTCAACCGCGCCGACATTCGCCCTGAAAACTTCATTGTGGAACATCGCCGCTATCACCCCGTTCGCCTCGTTAACGATCTCGGTGCGCTCGTTATTGACCTGAGATTCGAGAAGTCCGAATAACGCGGCCGGCTCCTGCCCTGTTTCAGGCGTATTCGCATCCCCCGCCGGATACTTCTTCTCGCCGTCCTTCATGGCGGAGGCGGTATTCGCGGCCATCACCTCTTCGTCTGTCGGCTGATGGCACACGAGCTCTCTCTCATAGGTCATCCTGGAGCGGACAATCCCGCCGGCAATCTCTTTTGCTCTTTTAGGATCTACGCCGAAGTATTCTATCAGCTCTTTTTCGGCGCTGTGGCGTATCGTCTTTATAAAGATATCTTCGTCTGCCTGCCTGTCGCTCTCGTTCTCATAAACGCCCTTGCCAAGGTTCTCATTGACTCCGGAAACCAGGACAAGATGATCCACAAATTTCCGGCCTTTGTAAAACGCGGCAAAGGCCGCGAGCGCCTGTCCTATCTCCGCGGCCAGGTCCCTGATCCACATGATCGCGACCTTATTTCCTTTTAACGCTTCCGGGGTCAGGGCGCGCTCCACCTCGCTCCTCATCTCCTTGGGCTCGGCGCTGCTTTCAATAGCCAGATATTCCAAACAACCCGCATAGCCTCTGTTCTTCGCGTCTTCTATCGCCCTTTTGATCCTGGCTCCCATGCTTGGGCCGGACAACCTGTCCTCAAAATCCCTGAGCCCCTTATCCCATTCTATGATAGGGAAATCGGGGTGTCTTTTGGCGAACCCCTCCTCCCCCAGAGCCATATATTCTTCTCCTGTGTCTCCGCTCCTTCTGATGATATTCTCTGCGGTATTACCGCGTTCTATAGGATGTTTGCCCTTACTTTTTTCGCCTGCCCATGTATAATGAATACGCCCCGCGCCGTCCTTTATCTGATACAGATTGTGGCCGCTTTCCTGAATGCTGTCGTCCCCTACCGATATATTTATTCCGCCGCCTATAATAACTATTCCTCCGCTGACGCCGCGCAGGCTTCCTCCGGGAGAGAATCTTTCGCCGTTAAGCGCGGCCTGGGCGTCGTTCAATACCTCTACGCGCGCCGAGATACCGTATCTTTGCAGCCTCTGGGCCAGTTTTTGCCTGAAATTGTATTTATAAAACGGCAGATTTGAAGTTTGAAAATCTGCTCCCGCGATACCCGCCGCTTTATCTACGGTGCCGGCCAATCCGGCATTTATCATTATCGCCTTCTCTTTACCGGTTCCCGTTTCCTCAAAGAGCCTCTCTATCATACCCGCGAGAGCTTCAATGACCTCATCCGCCCTAGAGACATCTTTTATCTTTCCATTATTAAACCTTTCGTCGCTGTTCCACCTTAATTCGACAGGCCCGGCGACCATATTATTATGTCCGTCGTTCATCGAAACGGCCAGCTTATTGCCGCCCATCGAGACGCCGATGTAGCGATATGAATCGCGCGCCGCTTTCAGCTGATCTCTCTTCGCCTCATCCCCCGCGGGATACGCCTTCTCGCCGTCCTTCATACCGGAGACGGGCTTTTGGGCGTAGAATGCTACCAAAGCGCCGGCATAGGCATCCTTAAATGTCTCCGTATCAACAGTAACGCTGCCGGAAACGGAGCGGGCCAATGCCTCCCTGATCAATTCCGGACGCATTATGTTAACAGCGTACCTTTTGCGCATATCCTTAGCGTCTTCCGGGCTTGTGTATTTATAGTCTACTACAAGAAGCGACCCATCTTTCCTGACCAGCATCGCCGCCTTCTTGAGCGCGTTCAACCCTATCGTGCTGATAGATTCGGAAAATATTACGAGATCAAAATTCTGCCCTATCCCGGAATCCTCCGCTCTTGCCAATATCTGCCTCGCATCTCCCTGCACCACTTTCAAATCTATCTCTTTTCCCGGCGTCTGATGGCCGGAAACCGCTATTCTGATGCCATCAGCGAAAGGAGCGTAATATTCCAGGGCAGTAACTTTATTGCCTGCTTCTGCTAAAGCTATTTCAAGGTCGCCCCTGCCCGCGCCGACGGAAAGGATCTTTAAACTATCTCCAAAAACCTGCCGGATCCATTTGATCGTTTTATCTCTGTGCTCCGGGAAATCCGTAGAATGGCCCAGCCCCTTTTTGCTTGTTCCGGTAAATTTTTTGTTCGTCTTATCAACTTCTCCAATGTTTATACCGTCCCATACTTCTCTATCCTCCGCCGCAGGGAAGGATTTTTCGCCGGAACCATGCAGCTTCCGGCCATATTCTTTTTCAATGCGCAGGATCTCTGCCATGATAATCTCGAACCTTTTAGGATCATCGCCAAATCGCCTGCTGAAAAAGTCTTGAGCCCTTAAACGAACCCATTCATCGGTTTTGAATTCGGTATCATAGAGCGGGTCCAGATATACATGCGACCAAAGATGCGCAGCGGTGCCGTGAAGCCCTACCTTGGCCACGACTCGTTTTTCTGCCTCTCTTCCATCAATATCCTCGGGTCCAACTATATTTGCAACTGTATAGTTGGCTTTAAGCATCATGCCGCCGGCGCCGGATAAAGCGCCTGCTCTTATATGCGCAAGGATCGCCGTTAAAACAATATCCGCAAATTCAGGATCGATCCTAAAAAGGGCCGTAAGTTTTCTAAGAAAACTATCGTAAATGATAAAATCCGCTATCTTTAAAGACGCCTGCGAGACTCCTACTCTTATCGTAGGCCTCCTGTTACTTGAAACATCCGGAGCTATTTTTACTTCCTTCACCTCTCCCAGCATGTCAAGTTCAGACGCTTTCTCTATTATCTTTCTGGCAACGCCTGTTTCTTCCATGGAAAGCTCATTAAGCAGGCCATCCCTATACCGCTGTATGATATCCATCCCTTTACATGCTGTCGCCAGAGCCTGAAATATATTCAATCTTTGAGATTCCGTGTTTTGGTTAAGAAGGTGTCTGCACATCAATATAGCTTTTTCAAACAGCGACAGAGCATAATCAATCCTGCCTCCAACCCCCATATGAGCCGCCATCTTGTTATACTCTTCTACAAAAAATAACGAAGGCTCTATCTCTTTTTCTGCGGATAGTGATCTTGCGGCAGGCGCATTTCGTTTTTTCTCGGCGAGATCACTCAGATATTTGTCAGCTTCTTGCTCTAATTCTTCAGGAGTGCCGGATTCCGGAGTAGATCTATAGGCGGATTCTTTCGCGACTATAGCAAGCTCTCCGGCTTTCTCGAAATTACCAAATAGACTGATATACGCGTCGGCCAATTTAATATACCATTGTGTGGGTGTATAATTCGAATGATCGCCATCCAGCCATTGCCGCGCCTCTATGAGCGCACCTTCTGCTAAATCTTCGGCGCCAAGTTCTTTGTATTTCTGTGCCATATCAACGCAAAGATCGGATTTATTGAGCCCGTCATAATGCTGGCTTTCAACCTCTTTTTTCAACTCTTGAATCTCCCGGATCAATCTCTCCGCATTGTCCGGAACCCCATTCTTTCCATTCCCCGCGGGATACTTCTTCTCGCCGGAAGCGGATTCCAAGGCCAGTTTAATAACCACATACTGCCGGGGGGTGTTGGCGCCGCGAACAGGTGATAGTCCTCTTACCAGCTCAAACAATTCGTCGCCCTGTCCATATTCGGCATCGAGCTCTTCCATTAAACTTTCGTCGCTGAAAAGATCGTCTTGATGCATCGCAATATAATCATGGTTATATATGGTGGGGCCATATCCCCAATCTTCTTGATGCTCCGCGCGCACCTTATCCCTTAACGCATGCCGTAAAGCTATTTTTATGTCTTTTCCCCGATGTTGATATTTCGGCAATACCTCGCACGCCATTTCATAGAAGGTTTCCATTACGTTTCTGTTAAGTGCTCTTGAGTCCGTGTCCGTCTCAGGGACAAATCTTTGCGGTATACCAAAAATGTAGCCGACTATATCGCGATCTTTCGTTGTCGTATCCCTTGCAACAAAGGCGATGCTTTCATCTTTTCCTATAATAAAACGCGTTCCCAGCGGCGTAGACGCGATTATATCAGGAGTCGGATCATTTACGGCTTCGACCCTGATACCCGCAGGGACGGAATATTTAACTGAGAGAGACCCTAACAAATTATTAAATATTCTCTTAACCCTGCTTGGAGAAACCTCTCTATTCGGATTAAAGTTGTCGGTCATGTCGTGCTTAACGTCGGCGCTCTCCGAAAGAACGGATATGATATCGGGAAGAGCCGCTAGTGCCGTATCCGAGGCATAACCGCTGCACTTGGAAATGATGATCATTAAAGGCCTTGTCCGCCTTGTCCCTGCTCCGATTCTTTCCAACTCTTTCAATATCTCATCTCTGCTCATCTCGAAGATAGTTTCCGGTTCCAGCTCATCAGCGTCGGATGTGCCAAAATAATCAAGATCGAGGGAGAGCACTACCAGCAGAGGCTCTTTACGGCCTGGCGATTGATTTACCGGCGCGGGTTTTTTATCGCGTAAAAGCGCTTCTGCTAAAAGTATTTCTACGGGATGTTCCTTTTGATAATATCTTTTTGCCTGCGGCATGGCATACCAATCATACTCTGCTACCAGTCCTTCCCTGATAGCGCCGTTCACCCAGCTGCCTTCAGGCCCGGATCCTTCGGTATCAGGATGGCTGTCGTAATTTATAAGCCGTACACCGCCGCTGGGAATGATGCCTTGCTCTTTCGCCTCCCGCAATATCGTAAGGGCATCCGAATGCCATCTGGTAATGAAGATAGGTTTTTTCTTTAGCTCTTTGGCTGTTTTGCCGGCCTTCTCCTCCCCCGCGGGGTACTTCTTCTCGCCGCTGTCTTTAGGATCTGCCGGAAGGGCTTTGATGACGTAAATGTCGGATCTTTAATGTCTACTTTGGATAAGTTTATGCCCTTTGCCAATACTATCTTCAGCTCGTCTAAAAGGGTGGATTCCAGGTATTTGAGGGGCATTTTCTGATAAAGCAGTTCCTTCGCGATGCTGCGCACCGTAGTCAACAGCTTCATATTCGAGAATATGGCATCCTGGCGCACTGCGCCGGCTGCCGTCATCATACTCTGCTGTAATATGCCCTGGGTGGCGAGGGTGGATCTTTCTGAATTGTCTAACGGGTATGCCCATGAGATGTCGAACGCGACGAAGGTGGTGACTAGAACTATGGAGATCGCTCTGAGGAGGCCTGAATTTTTCATTTTAGCCATAAAGTTCCTTTTCGACTGATCGGGGGCAGGTTAAAACCTGCCCTACAACGTTATGATACTAAATTGATTTTAAAAACTTTAACTTATCCGGAAACAGAAGTAGCGCAGGTTAAACCTGCGCTACTTTTGGTTTCGCGGTGGGCAGACCGATATCTACCATACGGTATCTTGTCTTTCGCATATGTTAGAAACTAACTTTTTGTTACTTATAACATGATGATTATATACCATAGAATGGCAATCGTCAATAGTTAAAAGTCAACTTTTTTGTTTTTTAACAAAATGCAAAGTCCGACGACGTTATTAGATTGTTCAGTGTGGAGTTACGGCGGGTCTCTATCTTACATCGGCATTGGTAACAGTCTAGAGTTTTAAGAGCCGCTGATAAAAAGGGGTCAGACCCCTTTTTCCTTATCGCCGAATATGGATGACTTGTCAACAAAATTCTTTATGCTTTCTTTATGCTTTGATTTCGCTAAGGAATGCGTCGACTATCTTGGGGTCGAACTGGGAGCCGGAACACCGGTTCAGCTCGGCGATGGCCGCTTCTCCCGGCATCGCTTTGCGATAAGGACGGTCGTTGATCATAGCGTCGTAGGCATCAGCGACCGATATGATGCGCGAGCCTATCGGGATATCATCGCCGGTCCGTGACGCGTCGGGATATCCGCCTCCTCCGAAACGGGAGTGGTGGTACCTTATTACCGGCGCGGCGTCCTCCAGGAATCCCAATTGAGCGACGATATTCGCTCCTATCCCGGGATGCAGGCGCACCTGGGCCCACTCATCGGCGTTCAGCTTATCCGCTTTCTTTATTATCATAAGGTCTATGCCGATCTTACCTATATCGTGGAGCATGCTCGCTATCTTGATTATCCTGATCTCGCGGAGCGGGAGCTTGAGCCTCCTGCAGATAAGGATGGAATGGCGCTCTACCTTGTAGGAGTGGCGGCGCCTGCATACATCGCTCGAGTCGATGATCATGGCAAGCTTCGTTACCGTCACTATGTGTCTTGTAAGTTTTGTCATTATTTTAGATTGCTTCGCTCCCGGAGTTTACCCCGCACCCTTGTGGTGCGGGGGTCGCTCGCAATGACGGCTTAGGATACATCCGCCGAAGCATTCTCGCCCTTTCGCATTGAATGCGAAGGCGGATTATGTAGCCCACCTTCGCTCCTTTGAAGAGTTGCTTGGCGGACCCTTCAAAGGAGCGAAGGTAGACGAGGGGGTAATCCCCTGCTACATAAAAATCTTTACACGCTTCTTATTATCTCGCTATACCGCTCGATCTCGTCCCTCAGCATGTTGTAATCTACGCGTCTTACCTTCGGCAATATGAACCATCTGCCTCTTTCCGATATTCGGAGATCGAATCCCGGCGGAGGCGTGCCAACTCCGGGGCCGCGGGACAGAAGCTCTATGGCGGCATCGTAGACCACCGGCGTAGCGATATCCTCGTATTCCATGAAGACGATATCATCCAATAGATCCTCACCCTGCCTGGCGGCTTTCACCGAATCTATTATGGCCACGCGTTTCATTTCATATTCCGCGGGCACATATCTGCTGTATATATCCCGTACGCTTAACGCAGCAGCCTCTTCCCTGGTAAGCACTATGAGGTCGTCGAGGTCCTTTATCGCATCGTCTATGCCCGCCGCCTTGAGGAGAGAGGCCTTCGCCTCCGCGTTATCAAGCTTCGCTTTTCTGGCGCTATCTTCCACTACGAACCTCACCTGCATCCTTACCGGCGGTTCTTTGCCGTCGGACAGCTTCATCTTGCTTCTGTGCTCTTCGGCCAGCAGTTTTAATTCGCCCTCGGAATCGGCCCTCATGTTCACGATATATTTTGCCTGCGGATGCCTTATGGCATTTACCGCTTCCGGAGTAAGGCCGGGCACCGCTATCTTGCGCGCAATGGCCGTCATCCTCGAATTATAGGCGTCCAGCCCCAGCATCCTCTCCGCTACGGCCGGCCTTAAGACCCTGGAGAGCCTGGCGAGGATATTGAGCAGTTCTTCTCTGGACTTAAGCGTGGCGAGCGTCTCATTTAATCCTGCTATATCCGGATTAGTGAGCCTGAAATAGTCCGCCGAGACGCAGGCCAGGAATTCACCGACTTGCGCATCGATGGCCGCGCGCGAGTCCGCCGATCCGACAAAGTTGTTCGCCACCGGGATACCTATCTGGGCGCCTCTTTCCCGGGCGAGTTTCGTCACATATTCATAATTCTTTATTTCGTCGCCCTGGTCGGGGAAGACCTCTATCTTTACATTTTCGCCTAAAGACGCGGCAACCTGGCTTATAGACTGCTCTACAACTTTCCTCTTCCCGGGGCTGCCGGTATCGGGTATGCCCACGAGAGTAAGCGGTTTGGCGGCCAACACCGCTTCCCGTCCTGCGTTATCTTCGCAATATTCTATGAATTCACTAAGTCCATCCGTGCTCACAGGATAATCCCTGACCGCGTTCAGCAACTCCCTTGCTATTTTAGCGGCTCTATCTGCGTTTCTCGCTTCAATGCGGATACGAAATACCGGATCGGCATTCGAGCCTCTCATGAGGAAGTGGCCGAGCCACTCGCCGCGCTCATCGAAGAATGTGACGCGCGCTCCGTCCGTATCGTTAAGTTCGGCGCCCGGCGCCTTCGAGAGCGCTTCGCCGACCTCTTTCGCAAATTGTTTCTTCGCCGCGTTCATGCCCATAGCCTCTCTCTTGTGAAGCGGCACTTCTGGATATAACGTGGCATCGATGTTCCTCGACATATAACCGAACCTTTTGTTCGGGAACGAGTCAAGCTTCTCGGTAAGAGTCCCCTTGCCATTGGCAAACGCGATGATGAACTGCGCCGCGGTATACGTGCCATCGTCAAAGTAGGAGTTCTCCGGATACATTGTGTGGCCGGAATCCTCGCCCACAAAGCAGATCTTCCTGCCCATGGCCTCGTGCCTCTTCGCTTCTATCATCAGGAGGACATGGCCTGTATAGCTTATGTAACATCTGCCGACCTGACCCTTTTCATGCTGCCTGTCAGCCATCAAGGCCTCGTAAGAGATGCCTGTCGTATCAGCCACAGCCCTGTTTACAACCTCAGGTATCGCCCAGGAGGTGCGGTTATTTATGACGACATAGTCGCCCTCGTATTGCGGTTGTCTTAAGCGGTAGTCGATCAGGAACATCAGCGTCTCATCGCCCGTAGCTATTTCGCCGCGTTCGTCGACAAATCTTACCCTGTCCCCGTCGCAGTCGAAGCAGATGCCGAGGTCGGCGCCTCTTGCCTTTACTTCCTCAGCCAGCGGAGCGACATTCTCGTCTTTGTCCGGATTCGGCGTGTGGTTCGCAAATATCCCTTCGGGCGCGGCAAAGATATCATACACGGTCGCTCCGAGGTTCCTCAATGGCGCGGCCAGATAGAATGAGGCGCCGTTGCCGGAATCTATGACTATCTTCCTGCCCGCCAGAGGCCGCGCGCTGTCAGCCGCGCCCCTGACACCGTCCCTTATGATCCTCTGAATAAACTCCTGATACCTGCTCGCGGGCGACTTCACGGCAAGGGCGCCTTTCGCGGAAGCCGTAGTAAATTCCTTTCTCGCCGCAAACTCGAACGCTTTCTTCAGCTGTTCGGGTGACACATTATCTACCACATACTCTCCCTTGTCCTTGTACCTGAGGGCCAGTTTTATACCGTTGTACATCGCATCCATGTGGCTTGCCGTAACCATCAGCCCGGCGTCTGCCCCGTAGCGATCTACCGCCCAGTAGAGCATCGGTGTCGTTATGGGGCCTTCTATCTTTATGACGTTGACGCCGCTTATCCTCAGGGCTTCTATTATCGTATCCTGTATGGACGGCGAAGATATCCTGGCATCCCTGCCGACAATTACGGTGATCTTCTCCTTTGTGAATGTTTCACGCAGCATCGTGCAGAAGCCGCGCGTGATATCGCTCACTACGGACGGGCTCAACTCGGTGCCGGCTACGCCCCTGACATCCTGCCTCTTAAACACTGAACATTTCTCGGCTTTGGAAATATCGGACGGAGCGTATTTCATGTCGATGGCTTCATCCATCTTCTTTACAACATGGGCGGCATTTTCTGAGGTTTGATATGATATTTTTCTCATATTTACGAGCAGCTCTCTTACATCCTCCCTGTTGGTAAGGGCCGCTTCGAACAGAGCTTCGGAAAGAGTGGCGCGCGTGGGTATGCATCCTTCGCTCATCAGGCCTTCGATGACATTCACCATAGCCTTCGCGGCTTTTAACATATAATCATCCGGCCGGGCAATATCTGCGGCGTAGACCGCTTTATTATCAAAGATCTCGCGGAGGGTATCCACTGTGCTCTGCCTGCCCTTGGCAAGCGACCTCTCGATTGTCGTGGTTATGCTGTATCTGGTAAGGTCGATCGAAGAGACCGGCAGCGTTATCGTAACTTCTGTGCCAAAACCTTCCGGATACCCGGACGGCGTATTCCATTCTATCGTTCCACCATGATATTCCACTATCGTCCTGGCCAAACGAATACCCATGGGCGGCTGCCCGCAACTATTCATCAGGCCGGGGAAATCGCCATAACCCAACGGTGAATCCACCTCATCGCCGACAACTTTTACGCCGGGGCCATTATCCTTTACCTTAATCACCAATGTGTTGCCGGCAATAAATGCAAAGAGGCCTACCCGCCCGTCCGATATCTTACCCATACCTTTTATGCCGTCTCCGGCGAACATTCTTCTCACGCAACCGTCGCTCGCGTTATCCACCAAGACCTTAATGACCCTGCGGGGCGACATGCCCGCGGTATCTCTTAATAAATATTGCCAGTACTCCGGGCTGTTTATACTAACTGTCGAACCATCCGAAAGGCGGACATCTGCAACATCGGCAGACCTTAAGTTCTCTCTTCTTAGCATAGTAACGTCTTCTATGGCGGCTTTTGCGGCAGCGGAGGTCTCTTTTGGCGCTTCCCACTCTATTAAAAGCCTGTCCAATAGGCCGTTCACCTGCGGAATACCCATCCGCGAGTTGCCCATACTCTCGGCATCCTTGGCGGTAAATGTCACTTCCTGAGACGGGATAATATGAAGCGGTCCTTTGATTATGATATCTATTGCGGCCTTTATTCCATCGATATCAGCGCTCTTTATATCGTAGAGATCCATCCCTGGTATCGCGCAGATAGCGAGGATCTCCGGAGGAGAGAGGTTGCGTATATCCGACTTCAATATATATTTGTGCGGCGCGGACTTCCTGTCGACATCTATAAGGCCGAGCAGTTCGAGCATCTCAAGCTCTTTTCTCACCGTCGTCGCCGAGAAGACGCGCGCCTCTATCAGGCGCTGGACCGTTATCTCTTCGTTCCTGAATTTGCCGTAAAGATCCTTCAGGGCCGAAGCCACTGAACCCTTGCCTCTTTCCTGCCGCGGAGGCGCTTCGCCCGGCGCAGGCGGCGTAATCAATTCTTCAGGAGTTGGCTGCGCGGCGGTCGGCTCTAATTCTTCAACCGCAGGCGCTGCCGGCGCGGCTGCTTGCGTTCGATTCAGCTCAGCTGACAGGCGTTCCCAGTCACCGCGTTTAATAGATTCGTCAAGAGCTATTAAATTATTCCGGCTGCCTGTAATAATATCTTCGATCTTCTGTCCGGAAATTTCCGTGCGGCCGCTGACGATGCCATATATCGCCTTGCCCGCTCCCTCTATGAACCAGGCGCGATAGGCCTCGGGTAGGGCCTTCAATTCCTCAGGGGTTAATCTATCGTCCGCGTTTTCTTGATAAGCGCGCAGATAGGCTATTAAATCTTTAAGCGGCTCACTGCTGTTCCAATCTATATTTATCGCGCCGTTAGCCAGGCCAGTTATACGAAGGGCCTTTCTCGCGTAATCAAAATCTATCAGTCCGGAGATGCTATCGCCTGCGAAAAGTATATTATTTGAATTGTAATCACCGTGAATAATAAGTTGGGGCAGGCTTGCATAACCCCGGGCCGGTACGTTTTTCTCAAGCTCATCAAGCTGGGATCCGAAGAAGTTAAAGACATCGGCGGGCAATGCGTCCCTGGCATTATGGAACCATGCGCGCATTTCAGACGGATTTAATAGATCAGCAAGAGGATAGAGCCTTTCTGAGGTAATTAAATTTAATCCTTGCGGCTCAATACCTTTCACAGCATTATGATATAATGCCTGAATTTTTGCGGCTTCGGCGGCCTTAGCGCCCTTAATATCTCCCCATTTAACCTGCGCGCCCTGTTTAAATTCGTATAATTTGTACAGATCATTGCCTGCTTTAACAAATGGCGCTCCGCTGGATGTCCTGTAGAGCTGCGGAACAGGTGTAAATCCCTTTTCCTTTAAGCGCTCGAAAAGCGAGCATTCCCACTCGATCGAGGCCGGAGTTTTTCGTAAAGAACTCTTTACGAGCACAAATTCACCTGTATCAGTTTTGATTGATCGCGGCTGGTTCGCTCCCAATCCCGGCGCCAGCTCTCTTACCTGCTTTATCCCTCCTTTACCATACTGCGCAAAGATCTGCTCGATAAGTGTCGGCGGCGCTGCAGGCGCTGCAGGCGCTGCAGGCGCGGATGCTGCAGGCGTACCGCCAGAAGGCGGCGCCGGAATCAGCGTAGCAACTTCACCCGCCCTGCCTGCCCCTCTTGCTTTATTTATTATGACATCGGTAACCGCGGCCCAAACCGCTCCGGCGTCGCCGTCGTTCAATAGAATGGTAGGCTTGCTGTATTCCTTCTCCATTATCTCGCGGATATTCTTTATCTTTTCGTAACCTACATCGTCCAGGCCGGTGACTATCCTCGCTTTTTCGCCGGCGACCTTTCCGTCAACTACCTGCCCTGCCCAGCTTATACTTATGCCTCTGACATTCTCTAATGTAAAGAGAGGATCGCCCACCCATTTGTGCTTGTCATCTTTGTGCTTGTCATCTTCGTCCTTCTTACTGGAGCCCTCTATCGCCTTCTCCAGATGCTCCTTCATGATGCTTATGTGCACGCTCGGATCCTTAAAGTTCCTGGGATCCCAAACATGTTTATGCGTATAAAGCACTTCCTCCAGGCGGTTGCCATTTTCATCGGTCCTGATCCTCATAGCTACCATCTTCATATCGCTTCCGCCAAGGTCCAGCTGGACATATCGTTCCCACCGCTCTGGATCATTACCAGGCACCCCGACCCCATCTTTATCGCACTGATTCTTAATGGCGTATCCGGCTCCTATAGCCTGACCGTATTCGGTGACGAGCTCCTTAGCTTCCTCTATCTTCGCATCTCTATCTTTAACGTCCGCCGCCAATTCGCTCTTGCATCTTTCTTCGGCAAGGTCGTCGGCGCGCACGACTTCGAAATCCCGCTTCTTCAGCCCGTACTCTTTTTCCAATATCTCCTGGGCCTTCTCCACTACAGGCTTCTTGGCGCTCTCGGAGACCATTCGGCCGAAAAGAATGACCTTCTTTACTCCGACTAACTTATAGGCGCGGTAGAGGCCTTCCGCGAAGTACCTGCCGATCTGGTGATACATCACCTCAGCTCTCTCTTTATCTATCTTCTCGGTCCTTACGGCCTCGTTGTAAAGATATTTTACGGCTTGCGGCGTTTCTTCAACCATCTTTCCATCTTGGAAATATTTCTTGAACTGGCCTCTTTTTTTCGGGGCATCCAAAAGCGCGCGCACATACTTTAACCTCAATCCGTCATCACCTATCTTGTCGGAGAGGTCCCTCATCTGCAATATATCCCTCAGTAACTTAAGCAGCAATACGATCTTGGGGTCCGTAAAATGGCTCAAGAGCTGGGCGAACTTTCTGCTGTCCTGAATATTGGGATTATCGGCATCCTCTATTTCGTCAATGGCCTTCTTTAGCGCCTCTCCTTGCGCCTTATCTAGTCCCAGGGCTATCTTTTCGGTGAGCCCCTCTATCAGTTCGTTAACCCATTGCGCGGTATCTTCTTTCAATTTCACATCCTGGCTCTTTGCCAGCTCTTTTACTATTTCGTTGATAGCGCTGACTATCCATCCCTTCTTATCCTCTTCCTTCTTCGCTTCTGGAAGTTTTATATCGGCCTTATTGGCAAATAGTTCAATGAATACAGCGGTCCAGTCCTTCGGCTCTTTAACGCCTTTCAATTTCTCGCCAAGGAGCCTCTTGAAGCTCTCCTTCAGGGCGTCTTCGCTGAATATGTTACCTTCTTTTTCCGCTTTTCTCTTAAGCTCCTCCTTATTTTTCTCGACCGCGAGGCCCATCAGATTATCGGAGATGTGCTCAAATACGATGCCGAGCCATTCTTCCGGCAGCTTGCCTTTCAATTTCGCGAAGACATCGCCGCCAAGCAATGCCGCAAGCTGAGGCCCGAGCGGTTGACCTGATATCGCCTGCCTTAAGGCTTTGATAAAGGTTTCTTTTCCCATGCCGGGTCGATAGATACTTCTTATGAATATGCCGAGAGGCGTTGATTCACCTTTGGCAAGGACCATAAGGTCGTTATACATGGCCAGCTCTCCGGCAGGGTTACTTTCGTATTTGGAGAAGTCGAAACTGCCGAGCAGCTTTGCTTCGGCTATGGCCGCGATAAACTGAGTCTGGCGCTCCATGTCGATCCCCGCCTGGGGCGCCATTATAAGAAGCGCGTATTGCGCGCTGTACTTTTGTTGAGCGCCTTCCAACTTGGATACTCTATGGCCTTCGGCCTTTTCATACATATCTATAGGCGCCATGCCGGCTTCGGCGCAGTAGCCCATCACAGCGCCGGTCGCATCGGCCACACCGCAGGCATATCCGGTACCCGCAGCTATGCCCATATATTTTTTTTCTTTGTCTTTATCTTTTTTTGTAGCTATTACTCTATCCTTTAGCGCAGTTTCCTCATTTTCAGATAAAACATGCCTTATCTCAAACTCTCCGTATATGGCCCTGTATTCGGGACGCAAAAACTTCTTACCATCCGCTTCCGGCACATTGGTTTTGAACGTCTTCTCGACAGCCTCAGCAAGCCTTTTCGGCCCGGCAACATGCATCATGTGAGAGCCGAACATTACGGCAAGCCAGTAAACAAACGTCACCGCATATCTGTCTATTACCTGCTTGATCTCCGGACTAAGAGCGGCCTTCTCGTAATTGGGCACCCAGAAGCTGAACGCGCGCACTTCTTCGCTTACTTTGCCCGGTTCCGGCTTCTTGCCGATCTCTACATATATAGTTACCCTGTCCAGCACCCTATCTTCTTCAAGCTTCTTTAGCTTCGCCACCTCTTTTTTATCGTTATCGACAAACGCGTGGAAGGCTTTATCCCATTCCGATATAGGCTCAAACTTTTCCTGCCACGGATTTCCCTTCTCCGCCTTTACCTTTCCGCGCTTTTCAGACGGGATCTTCTTGGCCAGCCTCAGTATCGCCGGTGATATATTATCGAGACGGCCGCGCTCGGCATACTCTTTAAGCTCGGTCTCCGGAGCTATCGCCAACTTCGTAGCCAGCTGAGCTTTTGTCCTCAGGATCGGTTCGAGGACCTGCATTCTCTCTGTCAATGTCTCAAGATATTCGGCATCCTTATTAATATGTTCCGCTATAGTGCCCTTTATCACTCGCTCCCTGCTGGTAAGACGACCCATTATAGCCCGGGTTTTCCCCTCTCCCACGAGATGTAATGCCACCGCGGCGCTCGTGAAACGCCCTTCGTTCTCGGTATCTCCGAGGAGCTCAACGATAAGATCGTATGCTTCGTTGTCGGATGAGTCCATGATGAGAGCCGCCAGATCCATCTCCTCTTTCATAATACCTGTGATGACCGAGCCGGGAGGCACATTCCTGCCTTCCGGTATGATAGTATCGATGGCTCTCACATTTATATATGCCCTTCTGTTGCTCATGCCCCTCAGCGCGTGGCCGGAATTTACTCCGATATATGAATTATCGAATGTGGAGCCGATAGCGGCGGTATACGCGTACATATTTCCGTCGTTCCTGTGCGCCTGGAGAAGCATAGTGAATTTTTCGCTATCTCCCGGATGTGTCCGCGCTTTAAGGCTATGGTCGGAGAAGACCGTATTTCTGGCGTCACAATCCCTTAACCCCCACCCTTTGCCTACATATGCGTGGCGCAGCATCACGTCCCATATATAGCAGGTATTACCTATATGAGACGTCGTATCCATGTTCAAATTGCCAAATAACCGCGTACCGTCCGAGCAGTCTTCTCCCTTAAAATTCTTCGAACCTATCAGGTCATACAGGGTGTTTATCTTACCCGCAAGCTTAAGCTCGAAATGTTTGCCGTTCTTATCTACTATGGCGCCGCCCTTCTTCGTAACATGATCATACAGTTCGCTGAGGCGGTCTTTAGAAATCGTCACCGCGTCTTCCATGACGGGCCTTGTATCATTTATCTTACCGATAAAATCGGACATCTCCGCGGTAAATTCCGGCTCTATCTTCGGGGTGGCGCCCTCACTGTCTATAACGGGCGTAAGGTACTCGAGCTCTCTTTCCGTATTATCAAAGGCATTCGCTATTTCCTTATGAAGTTTCGACCTATCGAGCAGTCTCCCCAGACCTTCTATAAGAAGGGATATCGCAGGGGTCGATTCACAAGCCTGCAGCTTCGCTATCAATACCTTGACTGCCTCATTTATCTTGTGCGGCGCTTCTTTATCCGTCTTCTCGAATTTAAATTCTTCCGCCTTGCCGGTCAGGATAACCTGCGCGTCGCCCCCCAGCTTTATCAATTCGTCCTGCAATGCGCCCTGCTTCGCGAGCTCCTTGACTACAGCTTCCTTTATCGTCACTGTCCCGGCAGCTTTATTACCGCCAAAACTATCGATGGCCCATAGAGTCTGCGCTATCGCCAGGATCCGCTCCTGCAATTTATGTTTTTCATACGAGTGCGACGCCGCGCTTATTTTGAGGCCCGGATCTTCTCCTCCGCCAAGAATGCGGTCGATCTCAGCGATCTTATCCACGACGCCCGTTCTTGAAGATATCTTCTGCGCCAAAGATATATTTCCGTTTATATCGTCCAGGGCGTTTATGATGCTGTTGACGCGGCCATTAGCAAGTGCTGTCTGAGCTCCCCGGGCAATATCCGGCTTACCGGCTATATTCCCGAGATACCACAGCGCCGCCGCTATACTCGTCAGGCGCCCGGCTTCTCTTACCGGTCCTTCAATACCGGCCTTGAAGTTCAGGATACCGTCATGGGCACCTCTTATTACTTCATCTATAAAAGCTTTTCTCTCGGCGCCATTATTTTTGCTTTCTATCGATCCGGCCAACGCTATTTCCGGAGCCATCATGCCGACGACTTCATATAATCCGCTGCCCGCTACAGGCTCAAGCTGTCTGCCTTCGGGTATCACGGTGTCGCGCGCGTAAAGGTTCTTGTAGCCGTCCCCCCATCCCAGATACGCATTCCTGAGTATGCAATTTATCTCTTCACCCTTGATCTCGCTGCCGGCCGATATGTAGCTTCTCTTTATAGAGACATTCTCGAGCACCGTCGGACGGTCTCTTTCGCTCTCTATCGTGGAATGGAAGTCATGATAAAACAGGCCTTCGAGCCTGATGGTGCCGCCTTTTCTGAATACCTCCTCATAGGTCTTTCTGTTGCCTTTAGCCAGAACATCACGGCCGTCCATCATCGTAAATAGGAAAGCGTCGTCCGCTTCGACGGTATCTTTCGGCAGCTGCCTTCTGCTGTATTCCACGAAGTCATTTATGGAGCTGTTGACCGTCTTGATATCCTTTAGTCCGCTTCTTTCGAAACTTTTTGGCTCAAACCCCACCAGGCCCTGATCGACAGTAGAGACCGGATAACCGCCGCCCGGGAATTGCTTGCGTCTATCGGCAGGCGACGTCTGCCTGTACTTCTCGCTCATAACGAGAGTATACTCCCACGCGAGGAATCCTATATCGAACTTGGTCGGATCTTCCGCAGACGGGTAATCAAATAAGAGCGATGTCTGCGTGCCGTCTTTCGGGTTCGTCTTCATTGCCTGCTCCCAGAGCTCTTTTGTAAATATCGTCTTATTCGTGTTGATGGGCATGAATGCCTTACCAGGGCCGCGCTCGGCTATGAGAGCGTTCTTTTTGTCGCTCAACAGCTCCTGTATGAAAGACAATAGCTCTATATCCTTCTCAATCGTCTTGCCGTCCTTGTCTATGTTCGGCCCGGAGATGACCTTGGCTTTTATGGCCGCGTTGAACAGCTCCTGCAATTTCTCGGAGAGTTTCTTGGTAAGCGGCGCCATCTCTTTCTTCGTCTCTTTGCTTATCCTGCTCCAGCCTTCTTTCGACTCATCTATCTCTTTTATCTTCTTCTTTATCTCCCTCAACAGGTCCAATACCTCGTCCATCGCCGGATGGTAGAAGCTTGCTTCTTTCTTCAGCTGCTCGATCCTGCGTTCCACCTCACCGCTTCTTATACGGCCCGGATCGACTATCATCATTATCTTATGCCAGTCTCCCAGCATCAACTGCCTGCCGACGCTGTCAAATACGAAATTGCCCTTGTTCTTTATCTCGAGGGATTGCCTTGAGCAGGTAGTAGCCACCGTCCTCTCGCTCACGCCTTTCAAGAAGGCGACGAACCCGGTATGGACCATCGTATCGAGCTCCAGCGGGGAGTGCTCGCCAAAATGGACCTGGAACATCCCGATATCCTTCATCTTCGCTCCGTCTATCCTTCCCTCATAGTACTGGTACAGCTGTTTTATCCTCGGCTCGTATGTATCAAATCTCTTCTGCCTTCCCATCTCTTCTATGATCGCCTTGACATCCTGGCCTTCCTCATGCTTCAGACACCATAGCGCGGCTGCAACGCCGGTCATGGCTTTGTCTAATCTATCGGGTTTATTTTTTCTGTTATCGACGATCTTATATATCCTATCGAGCTTATCCGGCTTCGAGAGATCTCTGATCTGTTTGACAAATCTTCTGTGCGCACCCGTGACCTCCAGATTGCCCTTCGCGTAGACTTCCATCGCCATGTGAGTATTTGACCCGTGGCCGCCCGCCTCGTCATCCTCTTTTATGATGAGGATCGCGTTGTCCGGGACGGTGCCGCGGCTCTTGACGAAACTGACTACATTCTCGTCTATCTCTTCCAGGGCCGTGCCTGAGGACGCGGCAAGGATCTTCTTGGCCTCGTTATACATACCCTCCCTGTTCAACATGGAGGTGAGCGTGTTCTTGCCCAGTGTCACAACCGGCCTTATCCCTCTCGACATGAATGAGATCGCGCCGTACAGCTTGTTGACGTTGGAAGTGCCGAGTATCTCGTCGAAGCTCTTGTTCATCTGGTTGTCCGGCGAGCGGCGCGAACCTTCTCCGCTCGCTATTATTACGGGAACAACGCCGTAGTGCCTGTTATAATCTGCCTGCAGGAGCTTCGTTTCGTCCTTTGCTTCGGCTTCCAGCGCCGCCGGATCTCCTATGATCCCGGGATCTCCTATAGGTTTGCCTTCTTCCGCCAATTCTATCGCCATCATCGCCACGGCTGTAAGAGCAAGCCTTATCGCTTCTATCTCGAGCGCCCTGGCCTGAAGCAATAATTTCTTCGCGCCCTTCCTTCTCTCGTCTTCATCCTTCTTATCATCCTTCCATGCTTTATTGGCTTCCCTGATCTCTGCCACTCCGCGGTGCTGATTTTTTATCATATCGACGCCGTCCATGAATTTGGACTCTATCTGCGGACGCACCGTGTTCAATATGAAATTCATCAGGCCGGTATCATCTTCAGGTATGGCGATATTCTGTCCTGTATATAATATCTTCAGGGCTTTTTTCAGAGACTCTCTTATTTGAAGACCGCCTTTTTTATCATCGTTTGATCCGATAAACTTGTCCCACAGACCGCTTACGAGGCCGGTCTTAGCGAACCAATTATTTTTTTCTCCTTTGAGGGCATTTAACATATCGGCGATAATGCTCTCTTGCTTAAGCTCTGTGACGAGAGCTTCATCATCAAGAGTTTCTATCTCCTTGAGTTCCTTCTCCCAATCGACGGACCACATATCTATGCGTTCGCGCGATTCTTTACGCAGTTCATATACGGTCTTGTTATCCCTGCCCAGCTGTGTCCTGTCGACCTTCATGGCGGCGAGCGCGTTATTGAAAGCGGCCTCGGCGTCTTTTCCGTTATCCGGGCCCTCTATCTTGACTGCGCCGTCTTCTTCATATACTATATGAGCGATCTCGCCCGGCTTTAATGTTTCTCCCATCTTATAGAGAGCGCCAATTATCGCGGCCGCTTCAACTGGCGTCATATCTTCGAGAACAAGCGGCCTTAAGAGCACTTTACTCTTTTCTTTATTGTTGTCCTTTTCATCTAAATATCTTATGACCGTATCGCGACGCATTGCTAAATCGATTGCATCGTCTATGCTTCGGCCCGCGGGCAATAAGCCCTGCGCCTTAAGGCTCTTCTCCACCCTCTTCTTTTCCTCGTCTCTCTCTTTTTGCTTGATCGCTTCATCCTTGTTATTGATGCGATTAAGCCTCTGTTCTTTATGCACTTCACCTACGTCGAGCTTGGAGTCCTCTATCAATATCCTCCCCGAGCTCTCCATATCACTGATAGCTTTATGGGACGCCTTATCTGCCTTTTCCAATTCGCCCGATACTTTAATATAGGAATACCGCTCAACGGCTATGGGCCTGGTCTTGTCGGTCTTTTTGATCTTAACGCCCTCAGCGAGTATCGTGCAGACGATTACCTTGTTCTGGGCGCCGGGCGCGCCCTTGGGCTCTTCTCTGAAACTTAAGCTATATCCGGGTATCTTTGGCGTCAGGAACTTCCCGTCCACTAATTCGGAAATTATCCTTTTGTGCTCTGCTATCTTATTTTTCTCATCCGGTATGGCGCCCAGTATGCCGCTGATATTTCCGGCTTGAGAGCCGTACTTTTCCTTAAGGGCGGCATCCACCTCCGCGTCCGTATACGAGACAGGGTCTTTGTATAATTCATCAATATCGCTGCCCGCTATCTTATTTATCTTGAAGTTCTTTAACGAGTTTTCCAGGGCGGCTACAGCTCCTTTTCTGAGTATCTCATCTCTTTCCAAAGTCTCGAAGGCAATATAGAGGAGCGGGCCCATAGCGGTCCTGTCGGCGCCGACTTGTACCTGCCAGACCTTCCAGAGGACAACGAGCAGTTTAACAAGCGACTCATCCTTCTCCATAGCTCCTGCCGCGGCGTCGAGATAGGAGAAATGCGACTGCGCCAGGAAGTTCTCAAATTGCGTGAGTTTCGGAGTGAGAAGCTTGCGTTTTAACAGGGCGGATACCAGGGCTTTTTTCCATTTCATTTTGCTGGCATCCGGCATCTTGTCGAGCCTGCCCTTTATGCTCTCTGCCGTTACCAGGCCTCCTTTTCTAATTGCGTCGTCGATCTCTTCGTCTGTATAGGCATCGGGCGCGTTCAGGCCGTCCCTACCGTCTTCTATGGCAGCCCTTGCTCTCTTGACGCGCATGGCGATCCTCACTTTGCGCTCAAGAGGATCCGTCACCTTCGGCATGGTGTCCCTTCTCAACATAAGGTTCGCCAATCTCTCGCCCATCTCCGGCTCGCCTATGACATATTTCTTTTCCCATTCGCTCATGCCCGCCATGAACTGTATAGCAAGCCCTTCATCGGAGGCCATCATATCCGCGAGGAACTCTAAATATGTTATGCCTCTGGCCTTAAGCTCATTGCTGATCTTGTCTCTGTCTATGCCGACGCCTTTGCTGCGCGCTCCTTTCAATATCTCGATCATCTGTTTGAAGAATTCATCCTTTGGGGCTATCTTCTTTGCGAGCCCTATCCCGGAATAACGGAGCTCGGGGCTCCTGATCTTATCTTTCAGCTCTTTCGGCGTCATCCTGCTGAACTTGACAAAAGCGCTTAATTTTTCTGGCGTGAATTTGCCGCCGGGGCCTACTCCTCTTATGTCGGCTATGTTGAGCATGCCCATTATATTTATGAAGGCCTGCCTTTTGCCTATTAACTCACCCTTGGGATCGGTAACAGTGACGCCGTTTGCGGCTCTTGTAAACTCTTTTAAGCCGAAATACGAGTCTTCTCCCAATCCTACGCGGCTGATAAGGCTGTGGTTATTTACCAGTGTGGCGGCCAAACCAATGAGCTTATCGTGCCACCCGAAACGCTTAAGCATCATCTTCAGCATTTGTGCGGAGAGCTCTATATGCTGCGGCCATGAATCGGACTTGCCCATGTCGTGCAAAAGCACGAGCATCCATATCAGAGTGCGGCCGTCGACGCTGTTTATCTTGCCGGTCTCCGGCGGGGCTTCTATCGTAAGCCGGGCGATCTCTCCGTACAGGCTTACAAGATCCATGAAGCCTTCCTTGGTCAGCGCGGCAAGCTGGCCGTCGCTTCGCTCCTTATAGCTTTCGAACGCCTCCTCGAGCTGCATGGTAAGTTCGTATACCTTCTTATCGTCGGATCTTTGTTTCGCCTTTACGATGGCTCCCTCTATTCTCGCCGCGTCATCTAAGATCTGGAGGTTGTCAAGGATGCGCATCGTATGCGCCATCATGGTAGCGTAGTCCTGGACCTTCTCATAACACAACAGGTCGAGATCCCTTATCTCGGGGAAAGTATCGAATAACGTCTTATTCCGTATGCCGGATTTAAGGTAGGCCGCCGCGTTGTTTTCGGAATGTATCTTGTCCCTGAATTTCTCGTAAGCGGCCTTATTGCTCTTTTCGGGGTCAACGTCGCTCTGGATGGAATCCATGAGCGCCTTGACGAGCTTGCCGTCAGCGTCTCCTTTTTCTGTGAGCCTCTGCCTCATGAGTATGCGCGTAAAGCGCGCGGGTTCTCTTATAAATCTATCGGTCTCGGGTGATCTTGCAAATATCTCAGCGCCATCCTTGGACTTTATCATCTCGTCAAAAAATGCCTTCATGCGCTTAGCGAATCCCATGTTAGGATGTCTGTAGATCTTGCTCAATATATCCATGGCGGCATCTAAGCCAATAAAAATAACCCACTTAGAGATTATCTCTTTTTTATCAGGATTGTATCTGTAAATACGCAATATTTCATCCGTTATTGTATCTGCGTCGACCTGCGGCTTCTTATTGCCTATTTCTACGGCTATCCTTCTGGCGTCGGGATTGTACATGAGGCTGACTTCTCTTATAAGCTCAGAGAAGCCGGCTATGTGCACGCCGTTGGCGGCGTTGAATATGGTCGCGTCCTTCTCCGCCTCTTTCTTGTCCGTGACTCCGAGCAGCTTTCCTCCCGCGATAACGACGTTCTCGTTCAGGGGCGCTACCTTCATCTGCTTGGCGACTATCGCCCTTATCGTGCCCTTCGGAGAATCAAGGCCGCTCGTGGTTCCTACCAGGGCCTTCACAAAATCCTGCTCGTCGACTTCCCCGTATTTTCTTCCTCCCTGGAGCAGATCATTTATGGTGGATTCTTTCAGTTTATCGTCCGATTTCTCCAGGATCTTCAAGACATCCTTGCGGCTCTTAAGCCTTATCAGCATCAGCTGCTCCACGCCGCCCATCAGGTAATCGAGCATGAAACGTATTCCGTTCACCTGCCTTACTCCGGCATGCGCCTTTTCGAGGCCTTCCAGCCAGCCGACAAATCCGCCGCCGTCCCTGCGCTTTACGAACTCGAGCCCCTGGTCTATCTCTTCCTTGCTTATGCCGCCCCTTTCGAGCTCTTTCACGACGAATTCCACGCCTGTCGCTCCCCACCGGTTTATGACATCCTGGGCGCTGTTGCGATGGCGATAGAGAGGAATGACCTTGAAACCTATCTTAGTGAAGTGCTCTATGACCTTCTTGCGCAGGCCCTTCTCCAGGCCTCCGAATTCACCGCGTTTTAACAGGCAGAACTATATCGCGCCAGGGTCTACCTTGACGCGGTTATTTTGAATACGATTATTTTCATACAGGGCCGTGAGTATCTTTGTCTGGAGCGCCAGCTCTTCCCGCGCCAGGCCATCCTTGCCGGATATTATTGAATCTACCGCATCGGCTTCCTCGGCCTCATTCATCTTTGTAACGTCGACCTCGGTAAAGAGGCCCGGATATCTATCCAGGGTTTCCGCGACCTTATCCTGCCTGTCGCGGTCCTCGATCTCCATCATTATCTCGTCTAATTCTTTAACGACGCCTTCGCCCTCAAGCCGCGCCTTTTCTCTTGTCGCGCGCTTTTTAAGCGACGCCTTAAGATAGATATTCACTCCAGCGCCGTCCGTATACCCCCTGCCTGAGAGGACCACTTTGCCGAGCTTCGCCGCCTGGCTTACGATGGCCCGCGCGCGCTCCAGGATAACGCCCCTGACTTTGTCGGCCTTGCGCAATACACCCGTCGCCTTGTCTACCGCCGACGTATGAAGATCGTCTTCCGAAACTATCCTGCCATCCACGTATATAGAGCCTTCCTTGACCGCTACGCGCGTATTTTCCGCTATCTTCAGAAGAGCTTCTTTGTCTTCTTCAAGCGACTTAAGCTCTCCCTTCTTAACGGCCGCGAGCGCTTTGTATGCGTATGCCCTGTGAATATTCCCTTCGTCGATATACGCCCACCCGCGCTTCATGGCGACCGCTTTTGCCGCGGTCGTCTTACCGCTTCTGGCCTGGCCTATTATATTTATGATGTTCCTATCTTTAAGCGCTACGGCCATCTGAGCGACGACGCTTGCGCGATCCTTCTTTTCAACGAACCTCACATATTTTTTAAAGCTCAACGCTATGCGGGCATTATCGCTCATCCCGCTTGCGTCCAGCTCCGCTTCGCTGAAATCCCTTACGCCGATAAGCCATTCGGTGATGAGCCCGTCATCCACATAGCCCCTGTTCCATGCCGTCCACAGATGTTTGAACATTCCGGCGGATTTTTCCGCGTCCTCTAATCTGGAGAACTGATATTTAAGCGCTCTCTTCAGGGACTCCATGGCCGCGGATCCTTCCGAGAAGAGATAGACGGCCTGGTCCAGTATATTTATAATATCTTCCGCCGCGAAATAATTAATGTCAAAGACCGAATCCGGCGCGATGGCGGAGTCACGCACATCTTCCTCAAACGCCATCCTGAGATAAGCTATATAGATATCGGCCCTCCTCTTACCGGCTTCAGGGGTGTTATCCTCCGGCAGCGGCGCAGGCCTGCCCATGAAGGCCGCCATAGTATTAAGGACCCGTATCCTCGCGAGCTCGTCGGCTTGAGGCGCTCTGCTCCTGTATCTGGCGAAGAATGAATATTCCCCGAGAGCGCTCTCCGGGACATTCTCCCTCTCCCATTTCATGAGGAAATCCTCGGCTCTGCCCTTCTCCTCCTCATTGGGCAGGGCTTCCAATGCTTCCTGATATGTGGCCCTGGATATAGTATTCCCGGAAGCTGTCTTAAGCTTTTCGGGTAAGGACGTTATGTCGAGCAACGAATTATAGAGCTCCCGCGCCTTGTCCGGGTCGGCAGGCGAATTGATAGCAAATGCCCGAAGCTTAAGCCTGTATCCGAGGGCATTGGCCGCGTCTTTTCTGAACGCGCCGGAGACGTTGTCCATCAATACACCGACCCTCTCATCCTTTACGCCCGATGGGCTCAGGCACATCGTCACCGATCCCTTAAGGCCTATGAACCTTCCGCCGGAGCCATCGCGGCTGCCGTATAGCGCCATATCCATCTTCGTGATCTCGTCATTCATCGCTCTGGCGTATACGCTCATTATCTCTTCCGCGCGCTCCTGGCCGAGCGCGGCCTCGAGGTCGTGCATCGACATAGACACGCCTTTTTTATCTATAAACTCAGGAAAAAATGCCATTATATCGGCTTTGTTATCGCCTACTACGGCGGTATTGAAGAGCTCGTTAAACTGCACTCTTCTACCCAGGGTGCGGCCTGCCACCTTCTCTATGAGCGCCTTGATATCCTCAATGCCCATCCTTATGCTCTCGTTATCCATGCTAGCGTTGAATACGAAGACCTTTCTCGCCGCCTTGCTCTTTATGATCGCGTTCACCATCTCCCTATTTAATAGATGCGGCAATATCGATGTCAGGACGCTGCCCGGGCCCATCACGAGCATATCCGTTGTGTTTTTAACTCTGCTGACAGAAACTCCCCTTGCCTTCTGGCTCCTGCCTATCACGGGGTCGTGTTTTATACCCACGCCGTCCAGGACGCCGAAGTCTATGAACTTGGAGAAGTTGGCCGTCTCCGCGACATTGGTCTGCATCTTAACAAGGCGGGATATCAGATACAGCCCTTTGCCTTTAGAGCCGAGCAGCGGGTCCTTTATCTTCGTCATCTCGTGAGCCATATTTCTGCCGGTTCCGTCGTTCGCGATCTCTTTAACATCCGCCGGCAGGCCGCTCTGCGCATCGTTGACCAGCTTAACAAGCTCTGTCATATAAGGAGTGGAGGCGCCGCGCGCTTTAATATCGTCCGACACTCGTTCTCTTATCTGCCACTTTCCGCCGTCGGCTTCTATGTAAGCAAAGCCGCCATTATTGCCTATAGTCACGCCGAATATATTCTTGGTTTCGCCGGGAGCGATATTTTGCGTCTCTTCATTGCCTCTTGCGTCCTTATAGCGGATCGCCACCGCGCCGTTCAGATCCGGACGTCCGACCTTTATGGCGACATTCCTTATCTTCTCCCCATCCTTTACG
Source organism: Candidatus Omnitrophota bacterium (assembly GCA_026387165.1). Classification (GTDB taxonomy): domain Bacteria; phylum Omnitrophota; class Gorgyraeia; order 2-01-FULL-45-10; family 2-01-FULL-45-10; genus 2-01-FULL-45-10. Next base: position 4,510 of record JAPLMG010000012.1, on the reverse strand, counting down.
AGCAGCACATTCTCATCATACTCGCCGTACACGGTGACAGGGTCCGAGCTTGAAAGCCCGACGGTACCCCAATCTATGCCGAATTCCTCTTTGGCAAAATTATCCAATACCCCCTGATAGGCTTTAGGATCCGTTATACCGTTAGCTCCCGCCGCCTTACCCGGCTGCAGGACTCCTTCATCGATCAGAACGGCCAGGACTATTAGATTTCTGACGCTTGCGCCGTCTTTCGGCAATAAGTCTTCTTTTCCGAATATTTTTCTATCAGCTATCCCGGACCATTTCATCATGGCCGCTTCGAATCCCGGCCTTATATTTTTGCCGGCGGCCTTCGCTTTGTCTATCCTCTCTCTCACAAATTCCGTCAATGTCTTATTGTAATCTTTCGGCAGCCTCGCGCCGTCATCCAAAAGATTCTCATATTCATCCACGTCAAGGAATGCCATCGATAGAGTGTTTGCCTGGTCCCCTATGGGTGGAGTTACGCCGTATCTTTTTTCCTTTAATCTCTCCATGATCTTATTACTGCTCCCGCCGTCATCGGCGTTATGCAGCAGCGCATAGACGAAGAAGCCGGGGTCAATAGGCTCTCTGTTATTCTGTATGAAACGCAGGACCGGCGCTATCAGCCGCGCTCCGGCGCCGCCGCCGAAGACTGTGACGCTCGGACTATCCGCGCTCGATATTCTTGAGCCGGTATCTATGCCTTTATAGATATCCTCTAATATACCTTTCAAAACGTCTTTGCCGTATTCGACATACTCCTTCTCCTTGCCCGTAGCGCGGTCCTTCAGAGTACCTACGCCCGCGATCGGCCCCCTGTAGACCCTCACGCCCCTGGCATTCATACCTTCGACATCTTTTTGTTTGGCCGTGAGGAACCCGCGCGGCTTCTTGGCTTCGTCTGCCGGCTCGTCAGGAGAACGTATCTTCGTAGAGAGCGGCTGGTCCACTATCCTGGAAGCGGCTTCTATCCTCGAAACCGCGTCGCACCACTCGTCTTCAAAGCCGCTGGAGTCCAGCATATTATCAACGAGATTGCTGCGGCCCCTCGTAACGGCCTTTTTGAGTCTCGGCGCTGCCTGCGCGGCCTTCTTGATCGCCTCGCGCGCCTCTTTGCCGTATGCAGCGCTTCTTAAGAATGCGCGGCCTCTTCTCGAATCCTTGCCTATGGAGTTTTCCTTTATAAGGGCCTTCTTTCCCGCCTCTCTCGGGTCGTGCATAGCGCCTATGATCGTCTGGATCTGATAATAATCTTCGCCGTTGATGGTCTCGGGCTCTTTGTAGAAGTCCTCTTTTGTCGAGCCTTCGCCGCCCACCAGCCACAGCGTGAATACTTCATGGAACTTATCGCAAGAGAGCTGCTTCATCTCGAAGAGGAATCTCTCGAAGAGATACGCGTACGCCGGCCTTCTCTTCTCCATATCCAGGATCTTCTTTACGTGCTCTTCGCCCATAGTATGGATGAATTCCGCGAGGTTATAGAGAAGCGCTATCTGTTTTGAGTCGGATGTCGTGATGAATACTTCGTTGTGCGCGGATACTATCTCGTCAAAGACTTTCTTCTGTCCCGGTGTCAGGCCCGGATATATATCATCTATAAAGTCCGGAGCCGCCGCTTGCGCGGCAGGATAGTCCGCGGACGCGGGCGGCGTATCGGCTGGAATCGATCCCCGGCCCAAGTAGCGTGTCACGCTATTGGCCAGCAATACATTTCTTAAATACGCGCCGAGCTGTTTCGACTGTGACGCTTCTTTCAGATCAGCGCCGTCAAAGTCAACGGGATGGCCGAGGTTCATTTCGCTGTAGGGATACTGCAATTGATAGACCATCGCCTCGACCGCCGAGCGCAGAAGCTTCTTCTCGTCGAATTTTGGCGCAGGCTCTCCCGCTTTTCGCTCTATCGAGTCGAAGACTATTGTCGGAGATTCAAGCCCCGCATCGGCGAACCATCTCTCGGCTTCCTGTTTGAACCATCTCTCCAAAAATATCTCTTTTAATTTGGCCTGATCTACATGATCCTTGAGATCTGTTTTTGTAAGCAGCCTTGATGGAGCCATCCCGAATAAAGCCGCCAATACATCGTCTTTTACAATATCTTTTAATTCATCTCTATTGAATGGAACGCCGACATGGGCCCAACTACTAAAGGCCGCTCCAAATTCGAATGTATCCTTTATCTCGAATTTCCTGATCTCTCTGTACATATCCTCATACTTAGGAGCAACAAGGAATTCTTCCACCGACCCTGTCCCGATCGCGCCTTTCGATTTGTAGACGATCACGGCCTTGATAAAGCCGGTCACTATTCCGCCCGACATGCTCTCTACGATGCGGAACGCATCCTTGCCCTGGGCGAATATGCCGGCATCAATCATCTCCTGATATATATCGTCCACTTTCTTCCTGAATTCCGCGTCCCCGTCGACCCGTCCGGAGAATTTGACCATAAGAGCATCGAAGAACTTTCCTCTCACGGCGCATTCCGCGCCGGTCTTCTCTATGAGCTCCTCCATGATCTTGTGCGCCGCTCCGAGCTTTTCACGGGATACGTGGAAGATTATATTATTCTTATCGAATGCCGCGAGATCATAGCCTCTCTTCTCGTCAACCATACGCTTGGCCAGCCAGTAATTGGCGCCGTCCCTCGCGAGATATATATTGGTTGGCTTGCCGGCTGGAAGATCTACCATATCTATCTGATCTACTATGTAAGGCAAGAGCCTCGTTATGGCTATGAGACTGTGGTAGAACGTGTAGGTTTCCGCGGGAGCTGTGTACGCTTCCCGGATAGCGTTTATCAGGTAGTCTCTTCTTGAGGAGAGCAGGTATTTTCTTACTTTTGAATTAAGGTCGGCGCCCGGTATCGTCTTATCAAGTCTCGAGGCCTTATCGGACGCGTTATTGAGCAGGTCTGCGGGCGTAAGCACCGGAACATAACCGGGCTCATAAGCTGAATTCAGATTGTATGCGGGAGTGTTGTTTTTATTTAATAGCGGCGCGCTCTTCGCGGAGATAGTAACTGCTGGCGCGGGCGGAGCCCTGGCCTGTACATGACCGGAGATAAATTGGGTGAAGAGCTTTACATCGCTTTCAGGCATGAGTCCGCAATCGGTGAGTATTTCGGGATCCGTACCGGCTGAGTGGACGCCGTTAGCGCTGGAGAATACCGTCGTCTTATTGGCGTTCCACTCGTATCCCTCTTCGCGCGTCTTCTTTAAGGCTCCTTCTCCCGACATCGCGGCTCCGATTATGCCCCTTAGGGTGCGTGGGGGCGCCCGCTCGGTATTGGCGCCGCCGACTAAGAGTTTATTAACGAATACCTGTTCGCTCACTTTTTCAAAGTCCTGGCCTTCGCCGAATATTCTGTTCGCCGCTTCCTTCGACAATCCTAAATATTTCAGTATCTCTATCCTGGGGACCCTTCTCTTCAGATAGAGATACTGCGTATCCTTCTGCAGATAGTACCACAGATAGGCGAGGCCCCTGAGCCTTGAGATGTCGGAGTACACGTTCTCATCGTTATACTTTTCGAGCATGCCCTTGAGCCACACATCGAATTCTTTACCGCTGCCCGCAAGTAGCTTTGCCCGGCCTGCCTTAATATCGCGCGCCAGTTCTATACGAGTTTCTTTGATCATGTTTTCGTCGATCGCGGCAATATGTATCAAACTATGAAGAAGTTTTCTGATGCCTGTCTTACCCCACCGCCTGAGCACATCGTCTTTTGCGGGGATCTGCCTTGCCCCTGTCTCTATATCGTAGTGCAACCTCAGGCTCGCCAGGATCTTCTCCCTCACAGAATATTCCAGCCCGCCAAACTCGCCGCCCTTCAGGACGATAGCAGCATACTCGCCACTCTTTTCGCCTTTGTCTTTAATATCTTCATATAATCTTACTTTCCTGATCTCATTGACCAAAAATGCTTCGAGTTCACGCCGCGAAAGACCTTTGGATTTCAAATACGCCCTATGGATAACCATTGCCTGTCTATGTATTGCCTGCCTTTGTTCCTCTGTTAAACCATCCCGAGGGAATAAAAGTTCATAGACTTCATGCAGCCTTATGGCGGTAAGATAGATTTTTGCTTTATCTTTGGGGAAGGCGTTATATAAGAATTTCGTAAGATAAACTGTTGGCGCCTGCTCCGCTGTCGCGACTCCGGCTGAGCGCCTACCCGCGTGAGTATATTGGTACGAATCCGGCGAATTATACACTATGGCGTTAATGGGCGGAGCATTGGGCTTATTCGTCAGTAAATCTATAGCCGACTGTTTCATGAGATCTTCATATCTCCTGACAGCATCACTGCTTAATCCTAAATTTAATCCCGGTAAAATCTTTCTAATAAATATCATTGCCTCGTTTTTACTTGCCTTACCCTGCCCCACACTGTGCCTAAAATTCTTTTCTATAGCCTCATTAACCGACAATCCCTGTGTTCCTGCGGGTTTCTGCTCCGCCCTGTGCCAAACGTTATCCGTGCCAAGGAAGTCGACCGGACCCTGGA
>JAPLMG010000031.1 GCA_026387165.1 Candidatus Omnitrophota bacterium | reverse complement strand
TTATCTACGATCTCGCCTATCGCTTTCAGGTCTATCGGTTTCTCCAGATACTCATCCGCGCCTAACATCTTGCAAAAATCCTCAACCACACCCGGATAGCCGGTTAAAACAACCACTTTTGCCTTAACATGATTTTCCCTGACATATTTGAGAATATCTATGCCCGTAAGCTCCGGCATATTCACGTCCAAAAAAACGATATCGTAACCCGTCTCATGTATCATCAATTCCAATGCTTCTTTTCCGTCAAGCGCATGATCCACAAGCAAACCCTTGTATTCCAAAAATTTTTTCAATATATTTATTATTCCAATTTCATCGTCACAAATAAGCGCCTTCATTTTTATATTCCCCGGATCAGCAGGGATAAGATCAACTTCTCAATTTCTTGAAGGTCGCACGGCTTGGTAAGAAAACCGCAGGCTCCCAGCGCGGTTGCCTCCTTAACAACATCCTCATCTCCTACCGCGGTGAGCATAACCACATTTATCGATTTATCATATTCTTTGATTTTTCTTAAAACCATCAAACCATCCATGCCCGGCATTCTTTCGTCGCAAATGACAATTTTTGTTTTTTGCGCTCTTATTTCCGCCAGCGCATTCTCGCCATCGGCTGCTGCCTTTACATGAAAACCTTTCCTGTTTAAAAATGTCTCTAAGGTCGTTCTCATCTCAGGGCAGTCATCCACTACTAAAATCCTGCCCAGGCTCAGGTACTTATCGTCCGCGCTCATATCCGGGGCATCTTCGAGCATTCCCAGTATTCTTTTAAACATAGTGTAATTGGAAAAGCCCTTCTTTAAAATCTCCGTTACGCCTAATTTGCGCGCCTCCCGGCATACCTCGGTATCAACATCCGGCTCATTCTTTGTTAAAAAAACAACGCGTAGTTCCTTTTCGAACATCCTTACCCGTTCCAAAGTTTTAAGCCCGCCATCCGGAAGCAGCTCCTGGTCCAGGATAAGCAGATATGGCCTTTTGGTCTGTAAGTGAACTATGACCTCATTGCCGTTAGGCACGAAGCCTACTTTATATCCCATTGAGGACAGCACCTTGAGAAATTTGTCCCTCGATCCTATGTTGCTGTCCGCCACCAAAATATCTCTAAACATCGTTCCTCCACTCCGTTTTTGATTTTATCCCAAGGCGTTTTTTCAGGTCTTCCCATCCTATCCTTTAAAGAGGGGAAGCTGAATAACAAAGATCGTCCCTTTGCCCGCGGTGCTTTTAATATCTACCGTGCCTTTGTGTTTGGCAACTATTTCATGCAGCGCCGCCAGCCCCAGCCCTAATTTTCTCCCCCCTTCTTTCGTAGCAAAAAATAGCTCGTGGTTTCTTATTCGGCTCATATCTTGCGGCTGTATTCCGCTGCCTGTATCGGAGACAACTATTTTGATACTACCCTGCTTATCCATAAGCGCCGTCGTTATTGCCAGCGCGCCTTTGCCCGGCATAGCGTCATATGCATTCTGTATAAGGGCGATAAATGTTTCCTGAAGCCGGTTTTTGTCTCCCATAACCGACGGGTTAGCGGGATCTAATCTTTTTTCGATGGTTATCCTGGAATATCTGACTAAGGGATGAATCAGCTTTATCGCGTCTTCGATAGCTCCATTTACGCTGACGGGTTCCAATGCCTCACTCGGCTTTTGAGAAAAATTCATAAGCCTGAAGAGCAGCTGCGTGCTTTTATGCGCCAATGCTCCGATAGATTTAATCATCTCCTCTTCATCGGCCGCTCCGATTTTCTTCAATAATAGCCCGGTGTAACCGCTGATGTTCGCCAGATGATTTAACGCGTCGTGCGTGGTGTATCCTACAAGATGGCTTATCGCGCGAAATCTATGCTCGTACCTTAATGAATCCTCGTATTTTTTTCTCTGCAGGGATTTTATGACCAGCGCGGCACGCGCGCTGAAATATCCAAACGCAAAGAAGAATGATACGTTTCCTATTAAGAAGGAGAGCGTCCGGGAAGCCGGCATTTTGTAATGATGATACCCCGTAAAAGGCAAAAAACCGAAGTATTCAAGGCTCACGACTGATGAAAATAATAACGCGGATAATCCCACGGCGAAAAAAACCGCCTGAGTGCCGGAGACCACACCCGCCCAAAGGATAACCGCATAGTAGGTCAGAGTTAAAACCGGGGCTTCTATCCCGCCCATATAATATACCATCCAGGAGATGGCGATAATATCCGCTGCCATCTGGTAGTATTGAAATCTGTAAATGTTGACTCTTTGGGCGATAAAATCATACGGCTGGTTTAGAATTATTTCGAAAAAAATTACCGCAAAAAACGCGGCGTTTATATATGAGTATCCTCCTGCATATTTGATCAGCAAAAGATAAAAGAAAAGCAGGGAAAAACTTATAAGCCGTATTTTCCCCGCGAATCTATATTTTCTTAACAGTTCCGCTTTGGAAGTATCATCAAACATTCCGGAGATCCTTTTTTTACCGCATAAATTGCGTGTGCTTCTCTATCTTACTGATAAGCTCTTCTGTTTTTACGGGCTTTGCCAGGTAATCCAGCACCCCGGCCTTGAATGCCTTCAGCCGATCCACGTCTCCGCGCAGCGCGGAAAGAATAATAATGGGTATACGCGCTCCCACAGGATCTTTATTTAAGATCTCACAGGCTTCAATTCCGTCGAACCCCGGCATAAGGATATCGAGCAATATAACATCGGGCTTAAATATGCGCACCCGGGATACGATGTCCCTGGCGCTGGATAAAGTCGATACTTCGTAGCTCTCCGTCCCTTCAAGGTTTAGTTTTATTATCTTAAGCAAATCCACTTCATCGTCAATAACCAATACCTTCTTTTTCATCTGATTTTCTCCGGCGCCAATATCGCTCTTATAAAATTAGACAGCTTTTCGGTATTTACGGGTTTGGCGATAAAAAGATGCCCTCCTATCTCTTTTGTCAATTCAACCCCTATCTCCTCCTGTCTGACCTGGGCGGTTAAGAAGACTAAAGGAATGTTCTTTGTTTTTGGGTCGTTTGTCAGGGCCGCGGCAACGTCCTCACCCATCATTTTAGGCATAACAATATCTAATAAAATTAAATCGGGCTTCTGCTCTCCTGCTAAAGAGATTCCCTCTTCACCGCGATTAGCGGTTATAACTTCAAATTCTCCTGCTTGCTCCAGATTATGCCTTACAAAGAAACAAAAATTTTCCTCGTCATCAATTAAGAGTATCTTCTTTTTTTCTATCATAACGACCTCCCTTGGATAATAAGTCAGCGGGTAAAGAAGAAAGCAGCCTTATCGTAAACTTTGTCCCTTTGCCTGCAGCGCTTTCTACGGTTATTGCCGCCTTATGACGCTCTAAAATCAAATGCACGATGCTTAGGCCCAGGCCCGTTCCCTTCCCCGGCTCTTTCGTCGTGAAAAAAGGCTCGAATATCCTCGGCAATATATCCTCGGGGATTCCTTTACCTGTATCCGCAATCTCTACAATCACCTCTTTATTTGCCTTTGCGCCTTGACCCTGGCCGGAATATATATTCAACCTGAGTTCTCCGCCTTTGGACATTGAGTCAATGGCATTAATACAAAGATTAAAGAATGCCTGGCGCAATAAAGCCGGGTCTGCCAAAACAGAAAGCGCGCTATCCGCGTAATTTTTTACTATCCGCACATCTTTTGAATAGGCCTGGTTTTTAATTAAAGCCGCTACCTCATCGATCAGAGCGCAAATATTTACTGAATACGCCTCTAACTTGGAGGTGCGGGAAAACTTTAAAAGGTCAACAATAATATTATTCGCTCTATCTATCGATTCTTTCAGCTTCCCCACTATTTCTTTATTGATTTCATCTTTGTTCCCTAAATTCATTTCAAGGAACTCTATTCCCCCCAAAATAATCCCTAACGGATTCCTGATTTCGTGGGCAATGCCAAACGCCAATTGGCCCACTGCCGCCATCTTTTCGCTTTGGAACAGCTGGTTTTGCGTTTGATTAAGCCGGTCAATCGTCTGCCCCAGCGTCAATATCTTGCCCTGCAGCTGACTGTATATATTCGCATTTTCAATAGCTACCGCTGCCTGGCCCGCCAGTACAGAAAGCAAGGTTTCTTCCCGCCCGGTGAAGCTCTCCCGCGAAATTTTATCGGTTATATTGATTACTCCCAAAGCATTTCCCGGCGCGCCTGAATATTTGCTCACCAAAGGGATGCTTAAGAATGGCCCGGTATTATTCATTATTTCTTCGCCTGAACCCCGCGCCGCCCTTACGGTTAATTCCCCGGTGTTCTCATCGAGCAGCAAAATAGAGCCCTTCCCGGCTTTTACTATTTCTAAAGCCGAGTCTAAGATCCTGGCTAAAAGTGATTTTATGTCCGTATTGATGCTGATGGTCTTACTTATTTCAAAAAGTGTACCCAGCTCTCCCAATTTAACGCTGTTGATGCTAAATTTCTGTTTCTCCAGGCACTTCGTTACCGTTGTCTTCATCCCTGCTAAGTCAAAAGGTTTGCATATGAAATCAAAAGCGCCTATCTTTACTGCCTCTACAGCCAGCTCTATGGTGGGATAGCCGGTGATGATTATTACCTCTATATAGGGGTTGACGCTCTTTACTTCTTTTAATATGTCCATGCCGCTGACCCTGGGCATCTTTAAATCTGTAATCAAGAGGTTAAAAGAATCTCCTTTTATTTTTTTTAGCGCCGCTTCCGCGTCCGGGACAGCCTCTACGTGATAGGGGCCTTCTTTGAATGTTCGAACCAACAGCTGCCTGATGATCTCTTCGTCATCAACCACTAATATTTTATCTTTTTCCATAGAGGCTTATCTTAAGTTTGGCATTTTTTGCATACAAGTTTTGATTCGTTACGGATGGGGTGAGATCTTATAGATGAATATACAATATGATAGTAAAACATAATACTTGCCTTATTTTATCGGAATTTTATATATCTTATTATACTTTAAGATAATAAAGCATGCTCTGTCTCTTGTCAAGAAGAATCTTCTTATGGCATCCTATGATCTGTTGGCTTGTTGGGAGCGGTTATTGATCTTAAGTATAAAAAGGGGTCAGGTCCATTCACGCAGCAATATACGCGTTGGACCAGACCCCATTTTATCATCGTCTCTTATAAGACCGGATTATTGCTTCTATTTAACTTTTTTTATTTTTTCCTTCAAAGGTAAAATTATCCGAATTACCCCCGTAATTATTCTTACCCTCTTCCCTTTATGGGAGAGGGGATTTCCTCATAATTTCCTCTCCCCCTTTTGGGGGAGAGGATTAAGGTGAGGGGGAAATTGCGCTAATTTGGACAGCAGTGATTAAAAATAACAATCCTCTCTTATGCATTCCGCACTTCATTTACGTTCGGTTTCCTCTTTGCCGATTTTTCGGATAGCCATTTATTAAAATAGCTCTTTCTCAGGATTCTCTTTCTTCACGAGAATAATTATCTCTTCGATTAATTTTTTGGCGATGTCTATCGATGATTTTGCTTCATGCGGCGTTATATTATTCTTTGAGTCATAAATAAAGTCATGACGACGCCTTCTCATACGGCTAAAACGGCCCATGATACTTTCGTATTCGCTTCCGAGTATTAATTTGGTAAGTTCGACAATGGTCTTGTGAGATCTTTTAGCGGTCGGGAGATAGCCCTTTGAATACATAAGCGCTTTACTTGCCCTCATCATGGCATGATAGGCGATAGCAAATGCCCACGTAAGATCAATTGACAGGTTTGCTTCGGCTGTCGTTAAATCTTTTTGCGCTCGTTTAAGCTGATATGCTATCTGTTTGAAATCAGGTTTTTCTTTCTTTATCAGATTATCCTTTAAGAATTTTTCGTAAATCATTTTCATCTCCTATCAGCATTATCTTTTTATCCTGCAATATGTTCAATAAAAATGGCTCTTTTAGTTTAATTTCTTTCTTAAAATCGCCCGGCGTATAGAGCTTATAATTGATTTCACGCTTCAATACATCCTCCAGGCTATCAAGATTCTTAATAAGCACGTCTTCGTCGCACTTACCTATCACAATCAGGTCTATGTCAGAAAGATAGCCCTCTTTAGCTTTAGCGTAAGAGCCATATATAAATGCATAATCGACACCGCCCGCCTTTTGCAATACCCCTTTGATGCTCCCGGCCGCGCCGACTGTCTTGAAAATAATGTTTTTATACTCCTCATAAAGAGGGTATTCTTTATTTGCCTTAAAATATCTGGCATTCGCTTTACGCTCACTTACCAGAACACCTTCGCGCTCCATGCTGTTAATAACTCTTTGAAAATTGCCGGGCTTCTTACCTAAAATCCTCCCTATCTCCTGCATGTAAAAAGACTGGTCGGGGTTAGTGAAGAAAAGCCGTAATAACTGCGCTCTATTTTTAGTCAACTCTTTCATTTTATTAACCTCCTATATGCGTTACGCATACAATTGTATACTTTATGCATACGAAAATCAACATAAATCTGCATACAGATCAAAGTTTTAAAAGACGATGATAAAAAGGGGTCAGACCCAATCTCCGCTTAATAGACGCGTTGGGTCAGACCCCTTTTTCGTATGAAGCTCTTAAAACACTGGACTATTTAACTTCTTTTATTTTTTCCTTCAAAGGTAAAACTATCCGGAAAGTAGTGCCCTCGCCGACTTTGGTGGGACGCGGGGTCGGGACGCGGGGTCGGGACGCGGGGTCAGGTCTTGACTCTTGACAAATGTTTTGAAGTGTCAAATGTCAAGACCTGACCCTATTATCTTTTCTATTATCTTTTCCGGAACACTTGACCTTAAAACTAGTTGCCCATTCAGACAGGGGCTCCGCGATGAAATCATCGCATACGAAGCGGGTTATCAAAGAGCTTCTCGGCGCGCCAGTCCACTTTGGGCGGCCGCATACGCCGGATGATCAGGCGTGGATAGAAGCGTTTATCAGGACGCTTAAACACCACCGGGATGCTCCGCAGTTGTTCAAGGTGGTCGATGATATTGTGCAATGGCTCAACCGCGTCCCTGATATCTACAACAACGACCCTCACAGTTCCTTAAGCTATGTTACCCCGCTTCAGGCACTGTCAGGCCAAAAGGAGGTGATATTAAATCAGCGAAAACAAAATCTTGCGAAAGCTCGCGCACGGCGTTATAATGCCTGGAAGTCGAGCCGTTCTACGTTACTTCCAGTAGCTTCAGAATTAATTATGCAACCAGCTTGAGGTCAAACTCGCTGAAAAACTCCGCAACATTAAAGAGTTCAAAATAATCTGGTTGATATCTAATTCTACCATATTAAAGTCGGACTTTCTGGCAAAGAAACGCACGTTCTTGATAATAGTATCCATTCTATCAACCTGCGCCACTATCTTATTTAGGTCATCTTTAAAAGGGCTATTTTTTTCCAGATCCATCAGCACGGCCTGGGCAAAACCTTTGATGCCGGTCAGGGGCTGGTTGAGCTCATGCGAGACGCCCGCGGCGAGCTGGCCCATGGCTGCCATCTTGCTCGCCTGAATGAGCTCCTGCTGGATCTGCTTGAGTTTTTTGTAGGCAAGCTTTAATTCTTCCTCCGCCTTCCTGCGCTCGGTGATGTTGGTGAAAAAACCCAAAATACACTCGAATCCGTCTATAACTATATTGGACAGGCTGATAGAAACATCAAATACGGTGCCGTCTTTGCGCAAACACAGAACCTCCGCGGACCTCTTTTCCATCCGCG
>JAPLMG010000209.1 GCA_026387165.1 Candidatus Omnitrophota bacterium | reverse complement strand
AGCGAAATTAAAAGTTCAGGCGAAAGAAGAGGCCCGGCTCCTAAAAGAAGATGCCTTGAATAAAGCGCGGCAGGAGGGCGAGCGTATTATCGCCGGGGCATTGAATTCCAAGGAAGAGATCCGCGCGGAGATAGAGGCCCAGATGAAAGAGGCAAGCATAGGGCAGTCGCTCAAACTGATCCGGGTGGTTTTAAGTTCGGATAATCTTAAACTTCTCCACCAGTCCTGCCTGAGAGAGGTGATAAAAGAGATAGAAAAAATAGACAACTCTAATTTTCGCGTAACGGCAGCCGAGGGAGAGCTGATCACTCCGTATGAAATAGATAAAGAGACAAAAGAAAAGATAGCCGGCCTGTTGTCCGGCAAGACGAACAAAAAAATAGTCTTAAGTGAAAAGATAAATAAGGAGATCATTGCCGGGATCACGGTTAAATTGGGCAGTATGATCATCGACGGCAGTTTAAGCGGCAAGCTCAAAGAAGCGCAGCATGCGTTAAGGAAAGGTTAGCGGATTAACCGGCGCGCCGGCAAAATAAGCTAATTCATGAACAGGCTATGGCGATAGAAATGCTACAGATACGTGAAGCCGGAGAAATAAGAGAGATAAAAAAAGATATAGTCAAGATCGAGGGGTTATCTAACTGTATGAATGGAGAATTGCTGGATATCACTTCCCGCGCCAAGGGTTTGGTCATGGGGTTTACTGAAAACGGGGCCCTTGCGCTTCTTCTCGGCACTTGCGAAGATGCCAAGGTTGGCGATAAGGTTTACAGTAAAAGAGAGCCTTTTACCATACCTGTGGGCCGCGGCTTTTTGGGCAGGATAGTCAATGCCCTGGCAGAGCCGGTGGACGGGAAGGGGCCTGTTACAGAGGATAGTACAAACCCGAACGCTGACCATTACCCCGTCTTCCGCGACGCGCCGTCCGTGTTAGAGCGGATTCCCATAACCGAGGTCTTTGAGACGGGGATATTGATCATAGATGCCACCATCCCCATCGGCAAGGGCCAGAGGCAGCTCATCATAGGCGACCGCATGACCGGGAAGACGACTATATGCGTGGACGCGATCTTAAACCAGAAGGGAAAAAATGTCGTCTGTATCTACTGCTGTATAGGACGCGCCCAATCTTCTTTGCAAAATATCGTAGAGACATTTAAGGCAAAAGGCGCGTTAGACTATACCATCGTTGTTTCAGCTTCAGCTTCCGCTTCTGTCGGCGAGCAGTATTTGGCCCCTTATACCGCCTGCACTTTAGGCGAGTATTTTATGGATAGCGGTAAAGATGTTTTTGTGGTCTTTGATGATCTGACCAAGCACGCGTGGGCTTACCGGCAGCTTTCGCTTCTTCTGGAGAGGTCTCCGGGAAGAGACGCCTATCCGGGAGATATATTCTACCTGCACTCCCAACTTATGGAGAGGGCGGCCAAATTGAGCCCCGAGCATAAAGGCGGGTCGATGACCTTCTTCCCGATAGTGGATACGCTTCAGGGGGATATCACCGGATATATCCCTTCGAACCTGGTCTCCATGACAGACGGCCAGATATATTTAAATACCGCGCTTTTTAGCGGCGGGTTCAAGCCGGCCGTGGATCTGGGGCTTTCCGTTTCCAGGGTGGGGAATAAGGTGCAATGCCCGGCAATGAAAGAATTAAGCGGCATGCTGAGATTGGAGTACCTCCAGTATAATGAACTTTTAAGGATGACCAGGTTTAAGGCCAGCATATCGGAAGAGACGGCCCAGCGGTTGAAGCACGGCGCGGTCATAACAGGGCTTTTTATGCAGGACAGAAATGAGCCGTATTCAAGAGAAGGGCAGATCATCTTTCTCTACGCGCTCGGCAAAAACGTATTAGACGCGCTGTCGGAGGAAGCCATAAAGTGTTTTAAAAAAGAGATCTTCGATTTCGCCAAAAGAGAATTCCCCTCCGTCATTGAAGATCTGTCTCTTAAGCTGAAGCTCACCGGAGAGATTTTGAAGGGGCTCGACGAATGCCTGATAAGATTTTTCAGAAGTAAAGATCTGGAGCGTATTTAAATATGTATGACGTTATATCGGAGCCCGCCTCTTTGCGTATCAGCGATGTGGGCAGGGTAAGAGAGGTCAAAAAGAGCATCGCGAAGGTTACAGGGCTGCCCAATATAATGAACGGCCAGTTAGTCAGTTTTGCCGGCGGCGTCCAGGGCCTTATAGTCGGTTTTACCGAGAACGATATCCTCGCGCTCGTCATGGGAGATGAGACAAAGGTAAGGTTGGGGGGAGAGGTCTATAGCGTCCGGGAGGAGTTCCGGATTCCCGTGGGCGAGGGTTTCATAGGCAGGATAATCAATGCCTTAGGGGATACGATAGATGAAAAGGGGCCTATTGCGTCATGCGTCGTGCGTGATGCGTCATGCGAAAATACACAATACGCGCAACGCAATACGCAATACGTATACTACCCCGTCTTCCGCGATGCGCCGGAAACGATGGACAGAAGCGAACTCGACTCGTGCTTTGAGACCGGGACCAAGATCATAGACGCCGTCATCCCCATCGGCAAGGGCCAGAGGCAGCTTATCATAGGCGACCGCATGACCGGGAAGACGACTATATGCGTGGACGCGATCTTAAACCAGAAGGGGAAAAATGTCGTCTGTATCTACTGCTGTATAGGAAAGAGCTTCTCTTCGCTTTTAAAAGTAGCGCAACTTCTAAAATTCAACAACGCCTTAGAATACAGCATAATCGTCGCGGCCACGGCCTCCACTACTGTGGGCGAACAATACTTAGCGCCGTATGTAGCGTCCGCCCACGGGGAATATTTTATGCGTAAAGGCAGGGATGTGCTGGTGGTCTTTGACGATATGACCAAACATGCCTGGAGCTACCGGCAGCTGTCGCTTTTATTGGAGAGGCCGCCGGGGAGAGAGGCCTATCCGGGGGATATCTATTATATTCATTCACAACTTTTTGAGCGGGCGGGAAAGCTGAATAAGGAGTCCGGCGGCGGCTCGATGACTTTCTTACCCATAGTGGATACCCTGCAGGGAGACGTTACCGGCTATATCCCCTCAAATCTTATCTCCATTGCAGATGGGCAGATCTATTTGAATTCAGCGCTCTTTTTTGAGGGTTTTAAACCGGCAATAGATTTTTCAATGTCGTTTTCAACGGTAGGCGGTAAGGCTCAGAGCGCTATTTTAAAAGAGCTGTCTATGACGGTAAAATTGGAGTACCTGCAATACAGAGAATTGCTGCGCCTGACTAAATTAAAATCGGGCATAAGCGCCGAGGCGGAACGTAAGATCCGGCGCGGAGAAGCGATCACAGCTTTATTGAGCCAGGATAAGAACGTTCCGGCAGCTATCGAGGAGCTGATAGTTCTGCTCTACGCTTTAAGCAGGGGTATATTGGAAGAATTGGACGGGGTCAGGATCTCCGGCTTCAAGCGCGGGATATGGGCATATATCAGGCAAAATTACTCCGGCCTTGCGCAAAGATTGCGGGGGGCAGGGAAATTATCGCCCGAGCTCAGGAGCGAATTGGATAAGGCGTTTGTAGGATATTTTAAAGACAGAAACCAGATGCCAGAGAGATAACTAGCATGATTCATGGGCTGAAGAGGCAAGCGAAGTAAATAAAAAATCTGGCAACTGGTTTCTGGTAACTGGTTTCTGGTTTCTTTCTAACACAGCGAGCGCAAATGCAATCGGTACAGAAATTAAAAAAAGAATTACAGCTGAATACGGAGCTTACGGACCTTCTGGATGTGCTTAAGGGTATAGCGTCGTCGGAATTCCGCGCGCTGGAGAGAAATAAGGAGCGTTTTGCCAAATTTTTGAATGCCTTTGAAGGTTTTTTTCAAATGATAGATTTTAGCTTAGCCGAGCATCCTTTCGCGCGGGACCGCTCCGGCAAGCTGGGGATCATCATGGTCACCTCTGACGAGGGGTTTATGGGAGGGCTGAATACCAAAGTGATCAATGCCGCTTTAAATTATGACGGCGCCGACAAGGCGGCGCTCATCATAATAGGAGAGCGCGGGGCTGGCTATCTGAAGGGGTTGGGACGCGCGTTCACGCCGTTTCCGGGCGTAAAGGCCGATAGTTGCTACGAATCGGCGCTTGGGCTGAAAGATTTTATTATGAAGGAAGGCCTGGCCGGAACTTTCAGCAAGCTCATGCTGATCTATCCCAGGCCCGTGAGTTTTACCATGCAGAAAATCGAGATCCTGAAGCTGCTGCCCTGCGGCGAATTATTCGAGAAGCAGGGGGCGATCCATGGGGCGGTGGACGGAAAACAGGATCTCTTCACCGAGAAAGTTATTATCGAATCATCTTTGAGCGGTATTATAGAGTATCTTGTCAGCGCGTGGATCGCCGAGAAATTATACGAGGTCTTTGAAGACAGTAAATTATCCGAATTTTCAGCCAGGACCGTCCATCTGGAGGAGAGCTATCAGCTCCTGCTGGAAAGGGGCAAGTCCATAGGGTTCCAGTACTTTCGCAGCCACCATGATCTTGTTGATAAGGGCATGCGCGAGACATTTTCGGCGAGGATGATAAGCAAGAAGGGTTAGCCGGTCAACAAATATTATGGCAGACAATAATTTGAATTCCGGGAAAGTCATAGCCGTGCAGGGGCCGGTTGTGGATGTGAAGTTTGAAGCTGAGCTCGATCTTCCCAATCTTTACGAGGTCATCATAGTAAAAAGCTTCAGTAATAAAAAGATCGCCTTAGAGGTCGCCGAGCATCTGGAGAATAATGTGGCCCGCTGCATAGCGCTTGGGTCAACTTTGAATTTACAGGCCAATGCCCCCGCCTTACCGATGGGGGCTCCTATAAGGGTGCCGGTGGGCAATGAGATGTTCGGCAGGATCATTAACGTCATGGGCGAGCCTATCGACAGAAAGGGCAGGATCGAGGCTAAAGAAAGCTCTCCCGTCAGAAAGAACATATCGAATATAAGGCTTAACCCGGACAGGCTGGCAAGGGAAGAGTTCAAGCTGCTTGAGACCGGAATAAAAATAATAGACCTCTTTTTCCCGCTTGTAAAAGGAAGCAAAGCGGGAATATTGGGCGGCGCGGCTTTAGGTAAAAGCATTTTGATTTTAGAATTGATCCATAATGTCGTGGAAAGGCACAAAGGGGTATGCGTTTTTACCGGAGCAGGCGAGCGTATCCGTGAGGGGAATGAATTATATTTTGAGTTTGTGAAACAGAAGATCGTGGATAAGGTTATGATGGCTTTTGGGCAGAATGAATGAGCCGCCCGGAGCCAGATTTGAGATCGCTCTTACTGGGATAACGCTGGCGGAGTATTTACAGGCCCAGAATAAGGACGTCCTTTTCTTTATCGATAATGTGTACAGGTTTGTTCAGGCCGGCGCGGAAATATCCACTCTCCTTGGCAGGGTACCTTCCGAGACCGGATACCAGCCGACGCTTGCTTCCGAGGTGAGTGATTTTCAGGAGCGCATCTGCTCGAAAGGGGGCGGCTCGATAACGGCGATCGAGGCGGTTTATGTGCCCGCGGACGATATGACCGATCCTGCCGTAGTCACTATATTCAGCTACTTAGATTCCATATTGGTCCTTTCGCGTGAAAGGATCCAGCTGGGCCTGTATCCCGCCATAGACCCCCTGGCTTCCTCGTGCGGTAATCTGGATCCCGCGGTAGTGGGGAAAGAGCACTTTAATATCGCTCAGGAGGCGCTCAAGATCTTCGCCAAATACGAAGGTTTGAGAAAGATAGTTACGGTCATAGGCATAGATGAGCTCTCCAAGGCCGACAGGACCCTGTATGACCGGGCGAGAAAGCTGCAGAATTTTTTAACACAGCCTTTTTTCGTCGCTGAAATTTATACCGGGAAGAAGGGGGAGTATGTGCCGATAGCGGAGACTCTGGAAGGCTGCGACAAAATAATCAGCGGCAGGCTTGATAATGTAACGGAAGACAAATTTTACCTGATAGGTAAAATAGAGGGAGCAGAACCGGGGAACTGAATATGGCATTACGGCTTGGAGATATATTGATTGAGAAGAGGCTCATCACCGCGCAGGAATTGGAGCTGGCGCTGAAAGAGCAGGAGAGGACAAATGAAGTATTGGGAAGGGTCCTGCTTAAGATGGGCCTGATCAAGGAAGCCGCCCTTCTTCAGGCTATCGCCGAGCAGCAGGGGATAGCCTTTCTGGAGTTAAGGGATCTGGAGATCCATGATAAGGCTATCCGGAGCGTTCCGGTAAAATTTATATGGCATTATAATATTTTACCGCTAAGCATAGCGGGAAACATATTGACCATCGCCGTTTCCAATCCTTTTGATGTCTGGCCGATCGATGACCTGGAGACGAATTTGGGATTTCACGTAGAAAAAGCGCTGGCGACATCCTCGGATATCGCGGAGGCTATAAAAAAATATTACGGAGTGGGCGCCGATACCATAGAGCGCATATTGACACAGAGTCCGTCTGGAGGAAGGCCCGAAGAGAAGGCTTCCGGAGATAAGGTCGAGGACCTGGAGAGGATGGCCGAAGACGCCTCGGTGGTAAGATTAGTCAACCAAATTGTTCAGCGGGCCATCAATGACAGGGCGACCGATATACATATCGAGCGCTTCAGCGACGAATTGCTTTTACGCTCCAGGATAGACGGTATCCTCTACGATACGCCGGTTTCGCAGAATGTCAAGCACCTGTACTCAGCCATCATTTCAAGGGTAAAGGTGATGGCGTCGTTGGATATAATAGAGCGCCGGCTTCCCCAGGACGGCAGGGCAAAAGTAAAGATAGGCAATTTAGATTATGATTTACGAATCTCCATTATGCCCACGCTTTACGGCGAGAATATTGTTATAAGGATCCTGCCCACAACGATGCTCTTTAGCGTCGCGGACCTGGGCATGTCTAAAAAAGAACTCGAGACCCTGGAGGATCTGCTTAAAAGACCAAACGGAATTATTTTTGTTACCGGCCCGACCGGAAGCGGGAAGACCACTACTTTGTATGCCTCTTTGAGCCGGCTCAATACCCGGGAGCGCAAGATCGTTACTATTGAAGACCCTATTGAGTATGAGCTGCGGGGGATCTCTCAGGTTCAGGTGAATCCTAGGATCGGACTGACTTTTGCCGCGGTATTAAGGAGCCTGTTGAGGCATGACCCGGATATAATGATGGTGGGCGAAGTACGGGATTTTGAAACCGCCGAGATCACTATTCAGACCGCCTTAACCGGCCACCTGGTATTCTCTACGCTTCATACCAATGACGCGGCCAGCGGAATAACGAGACTTATAGATATGGGCGTAGAGCCGTTTTTGATCTCCTCCTCGGTTGAAGCATTCATCGCCCAGCGGTTGGTGAGGCTGATATGCCCGAAGTGCAAGGAGGAGGCCAATGACCAAAAAGAAGAGATCATAAGACAGATGGAGGCCGATATGGCGGATCTCTCGGGGAAGGATCATCCGAAAGAGTTCAGGATATATAAAGGAAGAGGATGCCGCTCCTGTAACAATACAGGGTATGTCGGCAGGACCGGTATATATGAGGCGCTGCTTGTGACCGAAGAGATAAAGAAGTTGATCTTGACGAAGGCGTACTCGGATGTAATAAAAAAGAAAGCTCTCCAATTAGGAATGAAGACCCTGAGGCAGAATGGATGGGAAAAGGTGCTGGCTGGCGTGACCACTTTTGAGGAAGTCGTCAGGGTTACTCAAGCGGAGGAGTAGATGCCTACGTATATTTATAAAGCTAAAAAAGGCCCCGCGGAAGCAGTGAGCGGGCAGATAGAGGCGGATTCCGAGGGCCACGCGGTCAAGAAAATAGAAGAGATGGGGCTCGCGCCGATCAGCGTAGTTGAAAAAGGAGCCGGTGAGCGGGTGAACGGGTTGGCGGGTGAACGGGTTAAGCCGGCAAATCCGGCGATTGCGCGTGTGAGAGTAAGGGCGCGCGACATAGATACGTTTACGCGGCAGTTGGCCAGCCTTACAAATACGAGCGTTCCGGTGCTGCGTTCTTTGGCGTTGATTTCGCGGCAGACAGAAAGCGGGAATTTGAAAAAGGTGGTCAGCGATCTTGAAAAAGAAATAAAAGACGGAAAGACGCTTTCAGAGGCGATGCGCGAATACCCCGGCATCTTCAACAATCTTTACGTAAATATGATTAAATCAGGAGAAAAAAGCGGATCTTTGATAGAAGTATTGTGTAAATTGGCGGAATACCGGGAAAAGGAGCAGGAGATAAGGCAAAAGATCCAGGCGGCAATGGCTTATCCCCTTCTTATGATCATGGTCGGCTCGGCCACCGTCTTTGTCATGCTTACATTTTTCTTGCCGAAGTTGATCGGCCTGTTTGAAAGCATGAGACAAGAGCTTCCCCTGCCGACAAAGATCCTGATCGGCATCAGTAATTTTATGTCTCTCAACTGGTGCTGGATTTTGATAGCCGTGGTTTTGCTGGGCGCGGTATTCGGCAGAGTAAGGCAGGGCAGTAAAAAGAAATTCCTGTTAGACTTCGTTAAGCTTCGGGTACCTTTTATAAAGAATTTTATCATCAACTCGGAGATCGCCAAATTTACGCGCACACTGGGGTTGTTGCTTAAGAGCGGGCTTCCTGTTTATGAAAGCCTTTCTCTCGCTGCCGATACATTGGATAATGAAGTCCTGCGCAAAGACTTAAAATCCGTAGAAGATGAGATCATCAATCATGGCACCACATTATCCGGGAGCCTGAAGAAGATAAATATTTTTCCGAATTTCGCGCGTAACATGATAGCGGTGGGGGAAGAGAGCGGCAGGATAGATGAAGTGTTGGGTGGGGTAGCCAATGTTTATGAAAGAGAGATTGACCAGTCGATAAAGATAATGGCCGCGATCCTGGAGCCCCTGCTCATCCTGATCATAGGAGCGATTGTGGGATTTATTGTCTTAGCCATGCTGCTTCCCGTATTCAATATCGGCGCGATGAAAGTATAAATTCTGGAACGGAGGCACCGCTGTCCAAATTAGCACAATTTCCCCCTCACCTTAATCCTCTCCCCCTGAAGGGGGAGAGGAAATACAGGGCCTAGAATCCTGTATCCTGAAGGGGGAGAGGAAATACAGGGCCTAGAATCCTGTATCCTGAAGGGGGAGAGG
>JAPLMG010000142.1 GCA_026387165.1 Candidatus Omnitrophota bacterium | reverse complement strand
TTGACGACCCTTTTGTTCTCGTCTAAATATACGTTCCTGTCCACCTGCTGGCCCGAAAGGAATATCGTATCGCCTGGTTCCTCTATCTTAACCTTGCCCAGCATCTGTCTTACTATGACCTCTATATGTTTATCGTTTATCTTTACACCCTGCAATCTGTAAACTTCCTGGACTTCATTGACAAGGTACTCCTGTAATTTCTTATCTCCGGAGACTTTCAATATATCCTGCGGAACTACCGGCCCGTCTATGATCTGCTCGCCGGCGAGTATCTTATCGCCCTTATACACGTTCAGATGCTTTCCGTGCGGTATGAGATATTCTTTCTTCATTCCGGTTGATGAGGTTACGACGACCCTCTTCTGCCCTTTCTTAGATTCGCCGAACTCCACCACACCGTCTATTTCGCTTATTATCGCCGGATCTTTAGGGCGCCTCGCCTCAAACAGCTCCGCAACCCTCGGTAGGCCTCCCGTGATATCCTTCGTCTTTGTAACGACACGGGGAGTCTTCGCCAATATATCACCGGCGGTAACGACGGATTTATCATGAACTACAATATGAGCGCCGGCCGGTATAGGATATATTGCCAAAACTTCGTCTTTTGCATCTATGACAAGTATTTGAGGGTGATAATCCCCTTTGTGTTCCACTATAACCCTGTTCTTAAGCCTGGTGGCGGGATCGAGCTCTTCCTTCATGGTCACATCTTCTTTGATATCTTCAAACTTGAGATGGCCCGAAACCTCGGTCAATATCGGCACCGTGTAAGGATCCCACTTCACGAATATCGTCCCTGCCTTAACTTTGTCGCCCTCACCCGCGCGGATCAGCGCTCCTTGAGGAAGCGTATGCCTTTCGAGCTCTCTTCCGTCTTTATCGTTGATGCTGACCTGGCCGTTCCTGTTCAATACGACGAACTCGCCTTCTTTTCTGGTCTTTACGACCCTTAAATTATGGTTCTTTACAACGCCTTCATTTTTCGATTCTATGTAAGACTGCTCGACTATTCTCGACGCCGTTCCGCCGATATGGAATGTTCTCATCGTAAGCTGAGTTCCGGGCTCGCCGATAGACTGCGCGGCTATTATACCGACCGCGGTGCCGAGATCGATCATGCGGCCCGTCGCCAGGTCTCTTCCGTAGCACTTCGCGCATACGCCGCGTTTGGCTTCGCATGTGAGGACGCTTCTTATCCTTATCTTCTCTATGCCGGCCTCTTCTATCTTTACAGCCTTCTCTGCCGTTATTTCGCTTCCGGCCTCGACCAGCACCGTATCCGTAATAACGTCGACTATGTTGTCCAGAGCAACTCTGCCTATTATTCTTTCCGAGAGCCCAACGACCACTTCGTCACCCTCGATTATCGCGCTTATCAGGATACCGTTAACGGTATCGCAGTCATCTATGCTGATTATGACGTCCTGCGCCACGTCGACCAAGCGCCTCGTCATATAACCGGAATCCGCGGTCTTTAATGCGGTATCCGCCAATCCTTTGCGCGCTCCGTGCGTCGAGATGAAGTATTCGAGAACAGTGAGGCCCTCTCTGAAGTTAGCCGTGATCGGTGTTTCGATGATCTCACCGGAAGGCTTAGCCATCAAACCTCTCATACCCGCAAGCTGCCTTATCTGAAGTTTTGAACCGCGGGCTCCGGAATCCGCCATCATGAATACGGGATTGAACGGATCGAGCTCCTTGAATATAAGATCCGATACGTCATCCGTGGTGTGGGTCCATAAGTCTACTATCTTGTTGTATCTCTCTCTGTCGGTTATAAGGCCCTTTCTGTATTGATCGTCTATGTGGGCAACATCCGTCTTTGTCCTGTCCAAATACTCCTGCTTCTTCTGCGGTATCTTCAGATCATCAACGGATATGGAAAGGCCGGCCTTCGTTGCTTCCTCAAAGCCGGCTTTCTTCAGATCGTCCAATAATTTTATTACAGCCTGGTGGCCCTTCACTTTATAGCATTCGTTTATGACGCCGCTAAGCTTGGATTTGCTCATGACATCATTAAAGAACTTTATACCTTTAGGCAGGTGCTGATTGAAGAGGACCCTGCCTATTGTGGTATCTATCATATTGCCGTCTATCGAAACCTTTATCCTGGCATGAATTTCCGCTTCATCGTCCTGATATGCCACTATAACCTCTTCAGGCGAAGAGAATGACATGCCCTCGCCCTTAGCGCCCGCCCTCTCTTTGGTAAGGTAGTAACAGCCCAATACTATATCCTGCGTAGGCGTTGTTATCGGCCTGCCGTCTGCCGGCGAAAATATGTTATTTGAGGACATCATCATCAATCGCGCTTCCATCTGGGATTCTACCGACAGAGGAACGTGTACCGCCATCTGGTCACCGTCGAAGTCGGCGTTGAACGCCGTGCAAACCAACGGATGTATGCGTATTGCCTTACCTTCGATTAATACAGGCTGGAAAGCCTGTATGCTTAAGCGATGGAGCGTCGGAGCTCTGTTCAGCATAACCGGATGCTCTTTTATAACTTCATCGAGTATATCCCATACTTCTAATTTGGCATTTTCGACCATCTTCTTGGCGCTCTTTATGCTGTGGACAAACCCTTTTTCTCTCAATTTCTTTATGATGAAAGGCTCGAACAGTTCGAGAGCCATCTTCTTCGGCAATCCGCATTCATTTAATTTCAGCTCGGGCCCTATGACGATAACCGACCTGCCGGAATAGTCTACGCGCTTGCCGAGAAGGTTCTGCCTGAAACGGCCCTGCTTGCCCTTCAACATGTCGCTCAACGATTTCAGGGGCCTGTTCCC
>JAPLMG010000268.1 GCA_026387165.1 Candidatus Omnitrophota bacterium | reverse complement strand
AATAACCTTAGCATCACAACTCCCGGTAAACAGAACATAGTGGACGCGTCTGCGCTCGAGCCCATCACAGGCACGCTTACGCTGCTCGGGAACGCTTCAGGCGATATCTTCTTAAGCTCAAGCGCCGGCGGGATAGCGTGGAATAGAGACCCTCAGGGCGCGAGAACCGTCGATTACATTACGGCGAAAGACGTCGCGAATATAAATGCCGCGACGATAATGGTAAATAATTTTACGAGCTTAGGCAATACGCCAGGCTGGAACGGCATTGTGCCTCCCGCGCCGTCACAGGATGCGGCGCGCCTGTCATATATACCGGGCGAGAACGTGCTCTACAGAAATCCGTTTAAGGAAGTCACGGAAGAGCCCATAGGCGCATTCCGTTATATAACATTTTTGGTGCCGGTTGCCGCCGGGCCGGCCATAGCGGTTGTGCCGGTTACGACGATTGCGTTAGCGCCGGCCCCAAGGCCTCTTGCGCGGCCTCCATCTGCTATAACTCATATGCCGATCATGCCGGACACATTTATTAAAACGTATCTTTCCGCGCAGCTTCCCGCTCCGGCATATTTTGAAAATATAAATATCGCGTCCACGATGCCGCGGACCGCGGCGCCTGATCTATTCAATAGAGTTGAAGTATCGGCTCAGCTGCCCGGGCAACCGGCCTTTGAAGGGGTAATAACAGAAGGAGACGTCTCCCGGCCGGTAAGAGCCGATATATTTATAGGCGTTTTAACGGAGGCCACCGTCAGATAGAAAAATGTACCCCTCACCCTAACCCTCTCCCCTAAAGGGGAGAGGGGATTTCCTCATAATTTCCTCTCCCCCCAAAGGGGGAGAAGATTAATGTGAGGGGGAAATTGTGCTGATTTGGACAGTAGTGCTTATTCGACTTTAAAGGAGAGCGGCTTCAGCAGCTTTTTTCCAAGAAAGAGATCCACTTTGTATGAGCCCTGGGGCAGAGTCTTTCCTTCCGGCATCGAGAGGGTCACACCGCCCGAGCCGTCTTTTTTAGGTATGTTGAAACTGTAGTCCACTATATGCACATCATCCGTGACATAATGCCATTTTGCCAGGACCTGCGTGTTGATCTTCGCGTTACGCCACCGGAACCAGCACGATACTTTGGAGGTACCTTTCGGGAAGAGATCAGTTACCTTTACAGGCATGAGGTTGTCATCGATGCCTGCGGCTATTCCGGCATCGGTAACAGTTATATCACTGTTCAAAAAGGAACAGCCGGGCAGGGCGAAGATAGCCGCCGATAATATGAGTACAATAGCTTTTTTCAGCATACCAATCTCCTCATAATTCCACTTATTTAAGCACAAATACTATGACAAGTCAATACTGAGAGATTGCTTCGGCAGCTTCGCTGCCTCGCAATGACGGCTAAAAGCGTCCATAATATGTTACTCTATCTCAATGTTCCGTTTTCCAATAAACGTTAATGCATTATGAAAAAATGACGACCCTTATAGCCGTGTTTCGTCACCAGCTATAATGAGTCGCCTTATGAGCAACTTACCTGACAGGAAAAGGCTAAGCAAAAACTTCTTCCAAAGCCTCCTTGACCTGAGTTTCCCTATCTTTAAGCCGAGGCAAATCTACATCCTGGAGGGTTTCTTTAATCTTTTTCAAGAGAACAGAAAATTTCACCATCTTGACTCTGTTCTTACTAAAATTAAGAATCCTAAATCCTGTGGGTAGATGCGTAAATAAGCCGAGCTCCATAATAAGAATGTCATCGATTTCTTGACAGTATGAAGGCTCAGAAGTATTAAATGTCACATAATAAACATCGTCCTCTTCATTATAGACTTCGGAAAAAGGAATATCCATATTGCCCATTCTATTTGCCATCTTTAACCTCCGCTTTATATTCCTTGCCTGCTTTAGGCTTAGGTGTTGGATATACGGTGCAAATTCTTTTTGTCTTACAATCAATAATTACAGCCCAGTATTTCACAAATGAATTCATCGTCTTGTTTCCCAATTGGAACGTGTCAAATTTCTTGTAGTAAACAATTTGGTCGTTATAATTATGCGAGTGCCGAACATAGTCCGGATTAACTAAAGCCGTGGATATTTTTTCCGCATTATCTTGATAATAAAACCGTTCGGGCTGCTGACAAATCTCTTCCCACTTTGTCTTTGATAAAGATACTACTCCGTGATGCTTGGTCGGAAGCTCCACTCTATTATTTTCATTAAACGTGAAATTTGGCATTCCATCTCACTTTATAGGTTAGGGTATGATTTAACCACAATAAAATTAAAATATCAACTTAAATATCAGCTTAAATCATTGTCGAGGATTGTCGAGGATTATTATTGAATCGTGCGCCTTATTATACTATAATAACAGTCCATTATGTTCTACATAGACTTAGTTGAATTCAGCAAGAACTATATATTCGGCACTACGGTCGCCGCATGGGTAATAGCCCAATTGATCAAGGTGTTTTTGGGCGTATTCAGGGAAAAGCGCTTTAATTTTCGCTGGTTTGTAGGCACCGGCGGCATGCCGAGTTCGCACGCCGCGGGCGTATCGGCCCTTTCAACCTCCATAGGCATATCTTACGGCTTTGATTCAGCCTTATTCGCGGTTACCTTAGTATTCACCCTGATAGTTCTATTCGACGCTCAGGGCGTACGATTTTCAACAGGTAAGATGGCCGAAGTCCTGAATAAGATGCTGGACGATATATACTGGAAGAAGAGGCTTGACGATAAGCAGCTGAAAGAGTTCCTGGGCCATACCCCGGTAGAGGTTTTCGCGGGCATAGCGCTGGGTATCATAGTTTCTCTGCTACTATACAGGTAAGAGAGTAATATTCTAACCAGGTTAGGTTATCTAACCTGGTTAGAATTTCGTTATAGATAATTCCTGCGAAGCCCTACCGGCTATAATTAGTTGAAAGGCGAAGCAGAAAAGGAGTAAATAGGTGAAGAATAAGGTATTTTTAGCCATAGGGCTGGTATTGGCGGTATCGGTTATCTTATTGGTAGTTTCGAAGATCGTTACAACGAATCAATCCAATACGCCGCGGCCGGAATCGAATGCCCTGAAAGTGACGAACGCGTCAAAGGAAGAAGTGGAGATGTTTAATGCCGCTTCAAAGTATGCAGAGGCGGGCGATCTGTTATCGGCGAAGGATACCTACCGCAAGTTAATGGGAAAGTTCCCGGGCTCAGGTCTTACCGAGAAAGCCCAGGGCGCCTTAGAGAATATGAATATCCGGATCATGACTTCTTCCATATCTACGCCGGACTCCATATCGTATGAAGTTCAGAAGGGCGATACGCTCGCCAGGATAGCGAAGAAATTTTTCACCACCCAGGATCTTATAATGAGATCCAACAATCTAAAGAATGCCAGGGTGGTGACTCTGGGGAGAAAACTTAAGGTCCACAACGAAAAGATGAGCATAGTGGTAGATAAGTCGATGAATATACTCACCTTAAAGTCCGGAGAGCGAATAATAAAGACCTACAGGGCCGCCACAGGAATAAATAATTGTACCCCCGTGGGCAGTTTTAAGATAATCAATAAGATCATCGATCCTCCGTGGTATACTGCCGGCGGCGTAATACCGCCCGATAGTCCCAAACATATCCTGGGTTCCAGATGGCTTGGCCTGTCGGCTGAGGGCTATGGCATACACGGCACCACCGAACCTCAGTCGATAGGGAATCAGGTCACCTCCGGTTGTGTGAGGATGAAGAATTCCGATGTCGAAGAACTTTATTCGTTGGTTCCTGAAGGAACGGAAGTTGTAATAGTCGATTAAATCTATTAATGACAAATGACAAAGCACAAATGACAATTGAATATCGTATATAAGGAGTTTCAATTTGGCTGCTCACATTCAGGGGCTGGATTTCGAAAAGCCCATCATAGAATTAGAGAGGAAGATAGACGAGCTTAAGGGCTTCACCGCCCGCGAGGACCTCGATATGTCCGGCGAAGTGAAGAAGCTGGAGGCGAAGCTGGCTCAGATAAAGAAAGAGGTATACGAAAACCTCACCCCGTGGCAGAGAGTGCAGCTTGCCCGCCACCCGAGAAGGCCCTACACCTTAGATTATATAGAGATGCTCATGACCGACTTTGTCGAGATCCATGGCGACAGGCATTTCGCGGACGACAAGTCGATAGTCGGCGGGCTGGCTGCTATAAACGGTGAAAAGATCATGGTCGTGGGCCATCAGAAGGGAAGAGACACGAAAGAAAATCTCATCAGGAATTTCGGGAGCCCTCACCCTGAAGGCTACAGAAAAGCGATGAGGCTCATGAATATGGCCCAGAAGTTCTCCATACCTGTAGTGACATTCATAGATACTCCGGGAGCTTATCCGGGAATAGGCGCCGAGGAGAGGGGCCAGGCGGAGGCCATAGCTTATAACTTAAGAGAGATGGCCGCCCTGCAGACACCCATAATAATATTCGTGATCGGGGAAGGCGGCTCAGGGGGCGCCCTCGGAATAGGTGTGGGTGACAGGATATATGTTTTAGAGAATGCCTACTACTCCGTAATATCTCCGGAAGGATGCGCGGCTATTCTTTGGAAGGAGAGGGCGCGCTCACCCGACGCGGCCAAGGCGTTAAAATTGACCGCAAAAGACCTTTTTGATATGGGCATCATAGATGGTATAATAGAAGAGCCTTTAGGCGGAGCCCACAGGAACCCGCAGGAGGCCGCCGAAAATATAAAAACGGCCATTATGAAAGATCTTGAAGCGCTGAAAAAAATATCGAAGTCAAAGCTTATAGAGATGCGCTATGCCAAGTTTAGATCGATCGGGATCTTTGATGAACCGTCGAAGTGATACCGGAAAAGTATCCATAGAGATACCGAGCGATATAAAATATATAAGGAAAGTGTCATCCGGGATATTGAAATGGCTTGAGCCGCGGAAGCTGGACGATTCCGCGCTTTTTGATATACGCCTTTGCGTTGAAGAGGTGATCCGCAACGCGATAACACACGGCAACAATAGTGATTTAGGCCTGAAGGTCCTGATAAGCTATTGGCTCGAAGGCGACAGCCTCATTATCGAGGTGGAGGATGAAGGCGCGGGGTTTGACCACAGTAAAATGCCCGACCCCACCATTGAGGAGAATATTATGAAGGGCAGCGGAAGAGGGGTCTATATCGTGCGCAAGCTTATTGACAAGATGGAATTCAACGATAAAGGGAATAAAGTCAGGCTGACAAAGTACCTGAAATAGTTGAAGGATCCCGCAAGATAGCTTTATATCAATAGACACTTTTTATAATGTATCTTGCGGGATCAAATTCGCCCAAACGCGTAAACGGAGGTTGAAACTTACGTCAGCTTTCGGCTTCCGTAAGTTTCGGGCTCATTTGAAAAGGAGAGTGCTCTATGTCCGTTAAAATAGAAGTGAAGAACGATCTGACCGTTTGCTGCATCGAAGGCGAGATAGATATAAACACCTCGCCCGACATAAAGAAGGCGTTTGAAAAGCTGTTAGCGAAGAAGACTCCCAGGATAGTGATCAATTTGACCAGGGTCACTTATGTCGACTCGTCAGGGCTGGCGACGCTTGTCGAGATACTGAAGAAGATGAGAGCTTACGGCGGCAGGATGCGGCTCACCAACATGTCGCATAAGGTAAAGAGCCTTTTCGAGATAACCAAATTAGAGAAGCTGTTTGAGATAATCGCGGACGAGGCGGAAGCCATATCTACATTCGTTTAGGATAAGGGCCTTTATGAATTTTGTGGAAAAGATAGGTGCTGTGATACTGATAACCGGCCGGCACATCGTGAATGTGTCGGCCTTATTATTTGAGACGATATATTGGATCCTGGCGGGGCCTTTTAAGAAGAAGTTCCCCAAACCGGAGGGGATCTTCGGCCAGATGGTCTTCGCAGGATTCGATTCTTTGATCATAGCCTCTTTCGTCGCTTTCTTCACCGGCATAGTCATAGCCATGCAGAGCGCGTATCAGCTGGCGAGGTTCGGGGCCAATATATATGTGGCACCCATGGTCAGCATAGGTATCGCCAGGGAGCTCGGGCCCGTTCT
>JAPLMG010000116.1 GCA_026387165.1 Candidatus Omnitrophota bacterium | reverse complement strand
ATCGTGTTCCAGCCCTCGCCCACGACATCGTTCTCGACCTCGATGCCCTGGATCAGCCCTTCCCTGACGCCCCAATCGAGCGGCTCCCGGAATCCGACGTGCGGGTGATTGTACATCACGAACCCGCCGCAGCTCGCTATCTTCCTGAGCTCGTCCTGGTAGAAAACCGTGTCTCCGCCCGGAGTCTCGGACCAGCGGCTCGCGGGCTGATGCAGACTCGAGAAGCCGACCACGTTGATATGCTCCTTGCCCGCCATACCGACCTCGATCCCGCGCAGGACCACCATCCCGAGCGGCGTGCCGACGTATCTGGCGACGGTATACGCCCGCGTCTTGCCGTGATCGGTGACCGCTATCACGTCGTATCCAAGCTCGTAGGATTCCTCGACGCGCTGGCGGGTCGTCCTGTTGCCGTCCGAGTGGATCGTGTGCATGTGGAAGTCGCCGGTCAGCACCTCATACGGGCCGACCTTCGGAAAAGCGTGATCCCGCGCGTCGAGCTTTCGTTCCAGTTGAGCGCCGGTCTCGGCCGCCCACGCCGTACACGCGAGGAGCGACACGAGAATCGCGAGTGAAACCATGGAGAATGGCGTAACCGCCAAACGGTATGACAACTATTGTTCGGGCGGCGCCAGCCTCAGATACGATATACGGAAGTGGGTTTCGGTGGAGATAAGGCAGGAGTATACACAAAAGGCGTCAAAGTTTGACATCTTTGATTTTGTGGATAACGTAACGAGCATAAAAGGAACAATCGGATTCTAAGAATGAAAATATTCACAGTGCCGGCAATAGCCGCCGCGCTATTTGCCGCGTTAAGCTTCGGCCTTCTTTACTGCGCCGAACCTGCAAATGACAACCCGGAATATAAGCTTCAGCCCACCGATGTCATTAATATAACCGTCCACGGACAGCCCGATCTTACCACAAAGACCAGGATAACCGCGGACGGCTATATCACGTTCCCTCTCTTAGGCAAGGTCAAGGTGCAGGATATCACGGTCCGGGAGCTTGAGCAGAAGCTTAAAGAGCTGCTCGAGAAAGATTATCTCGTGAACGCGCAGGTCGTTATCTTCATCGAAGAGTACCGCTCCCGCCAGGTATCGGTGATAGGGGAGGTCAATAATCCGGGCAAATACGATATACCCGATGAAAGAGAGATCACTATCATGCAGGCTATCGCCATGGCCGGCGGGTTCACAAAACACGCCGATACGACCAAGACAAAAGTGATGCGCTCCGAAGGCGGCGAGAAGAAGAATATAGTCGTCAACGCGAAAGATATTACGGAAAAGGGCGAAAAAGATAAAGATGTCGGCCTGAAGGCCGATGATATAGTGGTCGTTCCGGAGAGTTTTTTCTAAGGGCGCAAAATATTTATGAATACAGAGAACGTAAGTCAGGACATTCATATAAAAGACTATGTCGACATTCTGCGCCGCCGCCGCGATGTCGCGCTGATATTTTTTGCCACATTGGTACTCGTGGTGACGATAGGCAGTTTTATAATGAGGCCGGTTTATAGAGCGACGGTGTTGTTGCTCGTAGACTCGGAGAGCCCCAACGTGCTTACGACAACCGGCATGGTTGAGCTGCAATCCCAAAACTATTTTTCTTACAAAGAGTATTACCAGAGCCAGGCGGAGATACTCTCCTCTTACGGTTTGGCTAAGAAGGTGTTCGAAGAGTATAGCCTCGGCAGTTTGCCGGAATACAAAAGAGCAAAAGAGCCGGTAAAAAAATTCCTGAAGACCGTTAAAGTCGAGCCGATCCGCGATACGCGTCTTCTTAAATTGAACGTTGACAATAAGGATCCGTTCCTTGCGGCAAAGATAGTCAACCGCATGGCGGAATTGTATGTCATGCGCAATCTGTACTATATCAGCAAGAACGAGTTATTGAACCTTCTTAAGAACGAATATCTGAAATTAGTATCGAAGACATCCGAGCAGGAAAAGGTCTTCAAAGACGGCCATCCGGAGATGATAAAAGTGAAGAAGGAGATGGCTGAACTTATCGACAGGATAGACCAGGAGAAGAAGTCCGTTTGCGATTACGGAAATATCGAGGATTATCTCAGCTCCGGCTCTAATCATCCGTTGGCCGGTTTTAAAGCAAATAACGTCAGCATACAGGATCCGGCCGAAAAGCCCATCGTCCCCATAAGGCCCAAAAAGAGCCTTAATATACTCATAGCGATCATACTGGGGGCCCTGGGCGGCGCGGGGTTGGCATTCTTTTTTGAGTATCTCGACGACAGCGTAAAGACGACAGATGACGTTGAGAAGATAATTAATTGGCCGATACTTGGAAGCGTGCCTGATATTGACAGCAGGATGCCTGCCGCAGATGCGGCCTCACCATCCAGAGAATTGGAAAAAGACTTATTCGTAAACCTTAATCCCAGGGACCCCGTTGCGGAGATTTACAGATCTATCAGGACCAGATTATCATTTTCTTCTACAGAGGAGCGCCCTCTTAAAAGCATTCTCGTGACCAGCCCCGGCCCGCAGGAAGGGAAGACGTTAAGCCTGTGCAACTTAGGCATAGCCCTGG
>JAPLMG010000239.1 GCA_026387165.1 Candidatus Omnitrophota bacterium | reverse complement strand
GGCTGCCCATGGAAGATGGCTCTGTTACCGTAGCAAGGGTCGCGAATACCGTTACATATCCGGCGAAGTTTATGCTTGTGGGCGCGATGAACCCGTGCCCGTGCGGCCACTTTACGGACCCGAAGAGGGAATGCCACTGCTCGCCATTCAAGATACAGAGCTATCTATCTAAGATATCCGGGCCGCTCTTAGACAGGATCGATATACATCTTGAGGTGCCGAGGTTAAAGTATGAGCACCTGACGGATAAGCGCCGCGGCGAGCCGTCGGAGGAGATCAGGAAACGTGTCGATAAAGCCCGCGAGGTCCAGAAAAATCGTTATAAAAAAGACGGCGTTATATTTAACGCCCACTTGGAGTCAAAGGAACTGGAACGATACTGCGCTCTTGATAAAGAAGCCGAAGAACTTTTGAAGCTTGCGATCCTCGAGCTCGGCATATCGGCCCGGGCTTATGATAAGATCCTCAAGGTTTCGCGGACGATAGCTGATCTCGATGGAAAAGAAACAATTGAGGCCCATCACATCTCCGAGGCGATCTCCTATCGTAGCTTGGACAGGAATTTATGGGGATAAAAAAATTTGAGAAGGAAAAAATAACTTCAAAAAAGTTAGGTTTAATCCCTTTAGACATAAAAAGTTCGGATTACAAGAAGTTCTTTAGCGAGATCAAAGGTCGTATTGTTCAAGCGCGTTATGAAGCTTATCGCTCTGCTAATAAAGAATTGATCTTGCTCTATTGGGATATTGGCAAGAGGATCGTTGAAAAGCAAGAGTGCCTGGGGTGGGGCGAGGCTGTTGTTGAGCAGTTGTCCGCCGATCTGCAAAGGGAGTTTGCCGGAGTGAAGGGCTTATCTGCCCAGAACCTTTGGCGGATGAAACAGTTTTATGTTGCTTACTGTAAGAATGAAAAACTCTCAGCACTGCTGAGAGAATTGTCATGGACACAAAATCTTTGTATTTTGCACGGGGCGAAAACTATTGAAGAGAAAGAGTTTTACATCAAGACATGTATTCACGAGCGGTGGAGTTATCGGGAGCTGGAGAGGCAGTTGGATTCCGCTTTGTTTGAGCGGTATATGCTTTCCAGAAAGCCCCGAACGATTGTAGCTAAAACAAAAGAAAAGGATCCGCTGGTGCATTTTAAGAATGAATACTTTCTTGATTTTCTTGGTCTTCAGGATGGGTTTTTAGAGAAAGACCTACGCAAGGCTATCGTTGGTAATTTGAGGCAATTTTTTCTTGAGTTTGGCAGAAACTTTACATTTGTCGGGGAAGAGTATCCGGTTGTTGTTGGCGGTGAGGATTTTAAGATCGACCTCGTTTTTTATCATCGTGAACTGCGTTGTCTTGTGGCGGTAGAGCTCAAGATCGGCGCGTTTAAGCCGGAGTATGTCGGCAAGATGCAATTTTATTTTGAAGCGCTTGACCGTAAGATCAAGCTAAAGCATGAGAACCCTTCGGTCGGGATCATTTTGTGTAAAGACCGTAACAGAGAGGTGGTAGAAATTGCGATGAGCAGGGCGGCTTCTCCGATGCAGATTTCGCTTTATAAAACAGAGATCATTGATCAGCGATTATTGAAGAGACGGTTACATGGTTTGCCATTACCTTAAAAGGGAGGTTTTTATGACAGAAAAGGAATTTTTGGGTTTCTTGGAAATGAAATTGAAACATGAAAGAGTGCCGCAATTATCTGGATATGTCGATAGTTTCGATCCTGCTATTCAGAATACGGGAAAATATATAGGAGGACATTCGGTGCTTTTTGAAGGACACCAAATACTTCCTATCAAGATAGTCGTTGGGATGGGGCAGCTCCTTCTTAACCGAAACGCTAGGCTACAAACAAAAGAAGCGATATTGGTGATCTTAGCTCATCACCCGTCAAGGGAAGCGCTTAATGCCTTAAGTCTGTACAATGTTATTCCTGATGAAGACTTGCGTTACTTTGCTCGAATTGCTCTTGATGAATGTGAGATGTGGAATGAATAGGGTCAAAAGCGGCTGTTATCTACTTCTCTAACGATAGTTAGCAATTAAAAAGTTTGATTTTTCATATTGACTTAATGTCTCAAATATGATACATTTACTATGGACATAGGAAAGGAGTCTGTGCCGAATTATTACGAAAACTTCCTGGTATATAGCGGCGAGTATTATTCCGTATACTTTCACGCAGAGACGAAGGATTCATCCAGCGTAAATGATTATTTCGAATCTTGCGATGATGTTACGCAGGCGAGTCTATTATTTCTCGTTAAAAGGATAGCCGATATAGGGCGTATCTATGATGAAACAAAGTTTCGTATCGAGGATAGGCAAAATAAGATATACTGCTTTAAACCAAAGAAAGAGCGGTTCTTCTGTTTTTTCTTCAAGGGTAAGAAGATAATAACTATGTCGGCATATACGAAGAAAAAACAAAAACTCGACCGTCATGAGCTTAAAAAGGCGGTCGAAATACGCAACAAATATTTTAATGAATGAACAAGGAGGATAAGACAATGAAAAAGTCAATATTTGATAAAAAGATGGAAAGTCCGAAGTTTAAGGCTGTCTATGATGAAGTCTCCGCGAAGATGGGCATTGGAGAAGAGATCGCTGAATTAAGACATAAAGCAAAGATGAGCCAATTGGAACTTGCTAAAAAAGTCCATACCTCAAGGACCGCCATAGTGCGCTATGAAAGCGGAGAATATGATGGATATAATGTGGGTACGTTAGCCAGAATCGCCAAGGCGCTGCATAAAAGACTGAAAATATCATTTTCTTCGTAAAAATATCGAACTACAAAATCTTTATATAGAAATTTCTTCCTTTAGGTCGAGAATGGCTTTAAGCTTCTCTTTTATTATTCTATCATAGGTAAAGGGGGCACATCTCAACAATCAACAACAGCTATAAAATGGGACCGTTAGTTTTGTTGAAAGTTGAGACCTGACCCTTAATTTTCTCCTTAATTTTCCCTGATCTATCTTCCCATTCCCAAGATCATCTTAGGAATAGGTTGACCATGACGGCGCGGTGGTATATAATCGTTTCAAAAAGGAATAGGAAAGATGTCGATTGATCACGGGGAAAGCGATCTGATAAAGCAAAGACGCGCGAAGCTGGAAGCCATAAAGAGCTTGGGTCTATACGCTTATGGCGGAAAGTTCGCCACCACCTCTTCCATAAAAGAACTCACCGGTAATTTCGCGGAAGGTAAATCCGCGGCCCTGGCCGGCAGGATCATGGCATGCCGCGAGCACGGCAAGGCCAAGTTCTACGACCTGAAAGACGCTACAGGCAAGATCCAGCTTTATGTCAAATCCGATGTCATCGGCGAAAATGCGTTTGACCTTTCGAATAATCTGGATATAGGCGACTTCGTCGGAGTTTCCGGCGAGACATTCACGACAAGGACCAAAGAGCCTTCCTTAAAAGTGACGAAATTGGAGATCCTATCCAAATCATTGAGGCCGCTCCCGGAAAAATGGCATGGCCTGAAGGACGTTGAGACCAGATATCGCCAGCGCTACGTGGACCTTGCAATGAACGACGATGTCAAAAAGGTATTCGTCACAAGGTCCAGGACGGTGAGTTTTATCCGCTCCTTCCTGGATAACCTGGGCTTCCTCGAGGTCGAGACGCCCATGATGCAGTCGATCCCCGGCGGCGCCGCAGGTAAACCGTTCAGGACGCACCATGAAGCGCTGGATATGGACCTGTATTTGAGGATCGCTCCGGAGCTTTGCTTGAAGAGGTTATTGGTCGGCGGGTTCGACAAGGTATACGAGATCAACAGGAGCTTCAGGAACGAAGGCATATCTACGCGCCATAATCCTGAGTTTACCATGCTGGAAGTTTATGAAGCTTATTCCGATTGCGCGGGGATGATGAAGCTGACTGAAAGTTTGATCATGCATTTGGCTGTAAATATTATCGGTAAGACCAGCTTCGAATATCAGGGCAAAGCGGTAGATCTATCAAAATGGGAGAGAATATCGTTCGCTCTCCTTATGAAGGAACAGTTTGGCATAATACCGGAAGAGAAACCCGAGGAATGGGTAAAGAAACTAAAAAACAAAGGCATAGAGATAGAAGGCAAAGAACTGTCGCGCACTCAAATAATAAATATTGTCGGCGAACTGATCGAGCCAAAAGCGCATAACCATCCTGTCTTTGTCGTAGATATGTTTAAGGAGATGTGCCCTCTCGCGAAGACGAAGAGAGATAACCCGCTTCTCACCGACCGCTTCGAACTTTATATAGGCGGTATGGAGATAGCCAACGCGTATTCAGAGCTGAATGATCCCACCGAGCAGGCGGCGCGCTTTGAAGCCGACTTAGAAGGCGTAAAAGATAAGAAGAATAAAATCGACGAAGATTTCGTCCGCGCCCTCGAATACGGAATGCCTCCGGCGGGCGGGTTGGGCATAGGTATAGAC
Source organism: Candidatus Omnitrophota bacterium (assembly GCA_026387165.1). Taxonomy (GTDB): domain Bacteria; phylum Omnitrophota; class Gorgyraeia; order 2-01-FULL-45-10; family 2-01-FULL-45-10; genus 2-01-FULL-45-10. The sequence continues at coordinate 4,755 of JAPLMG010000239.1, read as the reverse complement.
AGGCTCGTCATGATACTTACCAATTCTCCCTCCATAAGGGACGTGATACTATTCCCGCAGTTAAGGCCGGAATAATGTCAAATGACAAAATCCAAATGACAAAGGAAATTCAAGGCTTAAATAACAAAATTCAAAACGAAAGTTTTGTCATTCGTGCTTTGGTATTTGTCATTAATATCCGAAGTCGGGTAAAAACATGAGCTGGCAGCTCTTCGTTGCTCTCAGGTATCTCACCTCAAAACATAAAGAGAAGTTCATCTCCATAATAAGCCTCATATCGGTGCTCGGCGTCGCCGTCGGAGTAGCGGCGCTCATTGTGGTCATCGCGGTCATGAGCGGATTCGATAACGATCTCAAAGAGAAGATGATCGGCACAAATGCCCACATGGTGGTAGAGGCCGACTATGGCATGAAGCCTTCCGATGAAATGCTGTCCAAAGTAACCCAAACACCTCATGTTCTGGCGGCTTCATTCTATCTGCAGGGGCAAGCGCTCATCAGGTCCAATGAAAATGTGACGGGGGTCATAGTCAAAGGCATAGATCCCGTGCGGGAAGAGAACGTCAGTAAGATAAAGACGTACATCACAAAGGGCGCGGTAGATTTTAAAGATGACGGCATTATTATAGGAAGCGAGCTTGCTTCAAAACTTAAGTTAAAGCTGGGAGACGCCGTCTCCTTAGTCTCCCCGTCCGATACGAAGGGTAAGAAGTTCAGGGTGACGGGCATATTTACTTCAGGGATGTACGAATATGACATGAATCTCGTGTATCTTGATATCAAGAAAGCTCAAGAGCTGTTTGCGGCGCCGGGTCTTGTCAGCGGGATATCGATAAAAGCCGACGATGCTTTTGACGTGTTAAAGATAAAGAATGAGCTCAGGAAGAGGTTGGGCCCTGAATTTACGGTCAGGACGTGGATGGATATGAATAAGAATCTTATAGCGGCGCTGAAGCTCGAAAAGACCGTGATGTTCCTTATATTGACGTTGATCGTGATAGTGGCATGCCTTAATATAGCCAGCGCCCTCATAATGACGGTTCTTGAGAAGACCAAGGACATAGGCATACTGAAAGCGATAGGCGCGTCCAACGATAATATCATGGCCATATTCGCCATCGAGGGCGCGTTGATAGGATCTTTAGGAACTGCCCTCGGCACCGCTCTTGGCATGACCCTGTGCTGGTGCCTGAAGACATATAAATTTATAAATCTTCCGCAGGAGATATATTACATCGATAAGCTTCCGGTCAAATTGGAATTGCAGGACGTGTCGCTGATAGTCGTCTCGAGCCTGCTCATAAGTCTTATTGCCACGATCTATCCGGCGCATAAAGCGTCACGGCTTGATCCTACAGAGGCGCTAAGATACGAATGAATTCAGTAGCCCAGGCTTTCCCTCGACAGGCTCGGGATGGTTTGAGGGATGGTGAGCGAAGTCGAACCAAAGCCTGGGCTACCAATGTGGATAACTTTAATATGATAATCGTAAAAGATCTGCACAAGATATACAGAAACGGCCACAAAGAGGTTAGGGCCGTCAATGGCATAGGTTTGGAGATAAAGAAGGGCGGCGATGATGAGAAACGAAAGAATAGGATTTGTTTTTCAGTTCTATCATCTTCTTTCGGAGTTCACGGCCCTTGAGAATGTGATGATGCCGGCGCTGATGAACTCTGACGCAATACCTGCCTGCCTGAAGTCGGGAGACAAGCAGTCAGGCAGGCGCAATACGCAATACGCAATACGCAAAAGAGCCGCTGAAGTTCTGAAGTCCGTCGGCCTCGAACATAGAAGTGACCACCTGCCATCACGGCTTTCCGGAGGGGAGTCGCAGAGGGTGGCGATAGCCAGGGCCATTATGAATGAACCCCGGTTACTCCTCTGCGATGAGCCGACAGGCAATCTCGATTCAAATACCAGTGAATCGATATATGAAATTCTGTTCGGTCTCAAAGCAAGGAACGGCATGACCATTGTAATAGTTTCCCACGATGAAAAGCTCGTTTCTAAGGTAGATTCAACTGTACGCCTAAAAGACGGCAAGCTCTGTACCGATATGGTACAGAGCAAGCTCGCCTAAAACTCAACCTTAGAAATTCCTAATCTTCTACTTCGCCCTTCAACGCATAGGATGAAGTAGGGCTGCGTAGGAACTTGTTCCTCCGAAGCATCTACCATTATCATGAGAGTTGTGATGCGAAGGAGAATAGGTCCTGCGGAGCCATGCCTTGAGTATGCGAGTTGAATGGCGAAGCAGACCAGATTAATTTGACATAGGCTGCATTATTGTATATATTATATGTATCCTATCGGGGATAATATGAGTCCCGCACTTTCTCAAAGGCGCGGGATGGATGAAAAAGGCGCGGGATGAGGATATACCTTAACGGAAAGCTGGTGGATAAAGATAAGGCGGTGATATCCGTCTTTGATCACGGCCTTTTATACGGAGACGGCGTCTTCGAGGGGATACGCTCCTATAATTCTTTGGTATTCAGGCTTAAAGAGCATATCGATAGACTTTACAGGTCTGCCGAAGCGATCGAATTGAAGATACCGATGACAAAGGCGGATATGATAAAAGCGGTGCTTGAAACCCTGAAGGCCAACGGCTTGAAAGATGCCTATATCCGTCTGGTCGTTACCAGAGGGTCCGGGGACCTGGGACTGGACCCCAGAAAGTGCAAAGTTCCGACGGTATTTATAATCACTGATAAGATATCTTTATATCCGAAAGAGTTCTATCAGAACGGCCTGGCGATAATTACCGCCAAGACAAGGCGCAACCTCGTAACGGCGTTAAATCCGAAGATAAAATCGCTCAATTATCTGAATAATATCCTGGCTAAGATAGACGCTATAAAGGCGGGCATGGAAGAAGCGATCATGCTGACCTATAACGACTATGTGGCCGAATGTACCGGCGACAATATATTCATCATATCCGGCGGAAGGCTTATTACTCCGCCGGCAGACGTAGGCGCCCTGGAGGGCATCACCAGGGATGCGGTTATTGGATTGGCCCGGATGATGGGGATAGGGTTTGAAGAGAAGATGATCAAGATCGAAGATATCTATGCCGCCAGTGAGGTATTTTTAACAGGCACCGCAGCCGAGATCATCCCTGTCACAATGATAGATAAACGCCGGATTAACGACGGTAAGCCCGGAGAGGTTACCAAACGTCTTATGGAAGAGTTTAAAAAGATCACAAAGGTGAACGGAGTTAAGTATGAACTGTGATATCTGCGGGAAGAAAGAGGCCACCGTACATCTTACCGAGATAGTGAATGAGCAGATGACGAAGCTGAATCTCTGCGAGGATTGCGCCCGTGAAAAAGGGGCCCAGATGGAGGAGCACTTTGGTTTGAGCGAGCTTCTCTCCGGACTCACCGATATGGGTACCGCAGTCGAGCCGGAAGTCGCCATAACCACAAAGTGCTCGAATTGCGGCCTCACATACCAGAACTTCAGAAAGATAGGCAGGCTGGGATGCGGCGAATGCTATGAAGCTTTCAAAAAAGAGCTGTCGCCTCTTCTGAAGAGGATCCACGGCGCTGACCGCCACATAGGGAAGGTCTCTCTAAAGGGCGGCAAGACCATTAAAGATACGAGGACGCTGCAGGACCTGAAGGTGCAGCTCGAAAAGGCGATTCAGATGGAGGAGTTCGAGGAGGCGGCCAAGCTCAGAGACAAGATCAGGGACTTTGAGAAGAAGGCGAAGGCCAAAGAAGGGTGAGAGCGAACCCCGCACTTTCCTATGTGCGGAAAAGGTTAGAAGAAGGCGCGGGATGAATCTCGACGATTTTTTGAAGAAAGACAGCGAGTGGCTCAAAGGCACGGGCCCCAATTCGGATATTGTCATGTCCTCCAGGGTAAGGCTTGCCAGGAATCTCGACAAGCTCGCTTTCTCGCATTGGGCCGACAAAAAACAGCAGGAATCTATCATGAACGCGATTTTCGATGCCGCTCGATCAGTCAACTATCTTAAGGACGCTCTCTTTATAAGGCTTAAGGACCTGAGTGAGGTCGACAGGTTCTTCCTTGTGGAGCGGCACCTGATGAGCCCGGAGCACACTAAGGACGTTGAGTTCAAAGCTCTCATAGTGGATCCCAAGGAGATCGTCAGCATAATGGTCAATGAAGAGGACCACTTGCGGATCCAGGTTCTGCAGTCCGGTTTCAACCTCATGGAGGCGTGGAAGATAGTAGATTCACTAGATACGGAATTAAGCAAAAAGTTATCGTTCGCTTATTCTACCAAATGGGGCTACCTGACCGCATGTCCGACCAACACGGGTACGGGGCTGCGTGGTTCTGTCATGCTGCATTTGCCGTCTCTGGTATTTACGGCTCAGATAGGGAAGATACTGCAGGCTACGGCGAAGCTCGGCCTTAATATAAGGGGGCTTTACGGCGAAGGCACCGAAGCGAGCGGCAATCTTTTTCAGGTATCGAACCAGGTATCCCTGGGGCGCACCGAAGAGGATATGATAGATAATATAGAGAGGATAATAAACCAGATAATCGCGCGGGAGGAGACGACCAGGCGCACTATATCCACAAAGAACAGAGAGGCGCTTGTCGACAGGGTGTGGCGCGCCTATGGCACGCTGAAGAGCGCCCATATAATCACGAGCAATGAAACTATCTCGCTCCTTTCGGCGATAAGGCTTGGCGTAGATCTGGGTATAGTGAAGAACCTGGACAGGCGCATGGTGAATGAGCTGTTGATACTGACCCAGCCGTCGC
>JAPLMG010000104.1 GCA_026387165.1 Candidatus Omnitrophota bacterium | reverse complement strand
ATCTTTGCATACCCCTCACCCTATCCGGTTTTCATACAAAAACCGGATGCCTACTGCTTGTCTATAGCCTTGCGGGCTTGCCCTCTCCCCTAAAGGGGAGAGGGGGATTTCCTCATAATTTCCTCTCCCCCAAAGGGGGAGCGGATTAAGGTGAGGGGGCAGTTGTGTTAAGTTGGACAGCAGTGGTGCCCTACTGCAATTTGCAATTATAAGGTTATCGAGAATATGGAGAATTTCAGTATAAAACCTGAGTGGCTCAATAAAAAGATCCACCTTGGCTCCTGTTCCGAAATTAAGAGCCTCTTGCGCGCGATGTTGCTTGAGACCGTCTGCGAGCAGGCGTTGTGCCCCAATATAGGTGAATGTTTTTCCCGCTCTCACGCGACTTTCCTTATTCTTGGCAGGCAATGCACCCGCTCTTGCAGTTTTTGTAATGTAATCAAAGGTAAGCCTTCACTACCCGACAGAGGTGAGCCGGCCAGGGTAGCCGAGGCCGTGAAGAGACTCGCGCTCAAGCATGTTGTAATAACCAGCGTTACCAGGGATGACCTTGCGGACGGCGGGGCAGGAATATTCGCCGATACGGTTTCGAATATACGAAAAAATACGCCGCAAATGACGATCGAACTCCTTATACCGGATTTTAAACTTTTTCTGGATTCACTTCGGGCCGTGGCTGAGTCAGGACCCGATATTGTTGCGCATAACGTGGAGACTGTCCCATCGCTTTACCGGTCTGTGCGTCAGGGCTCGAACTACAGGCGTTCACTGTGCGTTCTCGATGTAATAAAGAAGATATCGCCCCGTATCAAGACGAAATCCGGTATTATGCTCGGTATGGGCGAGAAAGAAGTCGAAGTCATCGCCGTAATGGCAGATCTGCGCGTCATGGAATGCGATTTTTTAAGCATAGGCCAGTATCTGGCGCCAAGTAAATTCCATTATCCGGTCAAGGAATACATCACCCCGGAGCAATTCGCATATTATAAAGAGAAGGGGCTATCGATGGGGTTTTCTCATATCGAAAGCGGCCCCTATGTGCGCAGTTCATACATGGCGCAAGAATACCTATGGAAAAAGTAAACATAATCATAATAGGCGCGGGAGCGGTGGGTTTGAGCATTGCCGCGGAGCTTTCCCATTCACATAAAGATATAGTTGTGGTCGAGCGCAATCCCTCTTTCGGCCAGGAGACGAGTTCCCGAAACAGCGAAGTCATCCATGCCGGCATCTATTATCCAAAAGATTCCCTGAAACTGAATACCTGTCTTGAGGGCAAGACCCTTCTTTACGAATTCTGCGCGCGAAACAATATCCCTCATAATCGGATCGGGAAACTCATCATAGCCATCGACAAAAACGAAGTGAAGGATCTCGAAGAACTTTTTTTACGCGGCAGAGAGAACGGAGTCGACGACCTAACGCTTATTCCGAAAGCCCGGATCAAGAATATGGAGCCCGGCATAAATGCCGAAGCAGCGATATATTCTCCTTCCACGGGCATCTTCGACACACATAGCTTTATGAAATGCCTCGCATCTTCTTTTGGAAAGAATGGGGGGCAGATCGCCTACAATACGGAAGCGGCCGGCATAGCCAAAACGGACAGCGGGTATGAAGTCACGGTTACAGATAGTCAAAAGGATAGCTTTACATTAAATAGCAATGTAGTTATAAACTGCGCCGGACTCGATTCGGACAAAGTCGCCGCTTTTGTAGGCTTGAAAAAGACAGAATACAAATTAAAATATTGTAAAGGCGATTACTTCAGGTTGTCAGTCGCGAAAGAGGCCAATATAAAGCATCTCATATATCCTGTGCCTAAAGAGGACAGGGGTGGCTTAGGCATACATCTTACATTAGATTTGGCAGGCTCTATCCGCATGGGTCCCGATGACGAGTATGTTGAAAAGATAGAGTATAAAATAGATCCTCTAAAGGCAAAGCTCTTTTACGAAAGCGTCAAAACTTTCCTGCCGTTCATCAAGCTTTCTGATATCTCCCCGGACACCTCGGGCATACGTCCCAAGCTTCAGGGTGAGGGCGAAGGTTTCAGGGACTTCATTATCCGTCATGAAGACGCAAGCGGCTTTCCGGGTTTTATCAATCTTATCGGCATTGAATCCCCGGGCCTCACAGCCTCTCTATCTATAGCAAAAATGGTTGCAAAAAAATGGGGACACTCATTTTAAAAGTGGTATAATATTCATTCTTATGGATGAAAAGAGATACAGGATAGTCTACGAGGATGAGCAGCTTGTTGTTGTCGACAAACCTTCCGGCATGCTCGTCATACCAACCCCCAGGAAAGAGACCGATACACTTACCGACCTATTGAACCGCGAGCTGGACGAGCGCGGCATACACGCGAACGCTTATCCGTGCCATCGTCTTGACCGGGAGACCTCCGGGCTCATCGTCTATGCTAAAGGCAAGTCGATCCAGCAGATGATGATGGAGGAGTTTAAGAAGAGAGCCGTTAAGAAGACCTACATAGCCTTCGTTAACGGAAGAACGGAGAAAGGCTTTGATATTATCAGGAAACGTATTTATAATAGGAATAAGAAGAGGTCAGATGAAGCGGTTACGAAGTATAAGACTATCGAGAGGCGTAGCGACTTTACCATAGTGGAGGTAGAGCCCGTGACGGGGCGGACCAACCAGATCCGCATACACTTTAAAGAGATCGGCCACCCCTTAGTAGGTGAGAGCGTCTTTGCGTTCAGGAAAGATTTCAAACTGAAATTCAAGAGAGTCGCGCTTCACGCCGCGTATATAAGATTCGCGCATCCGGTGACAGGAAGAGAGCTGGAGTTTTCGGCGCCGCTGCCAGAAGATATGGAAAGATTCTTACTAAATACCAGGTACTAACGACTATTTACTAAACCAGCAATTTATGAGGAGGAAATATGAGCGGTATCTTTGGGGTTGTATCAAAGGGTGATTGCGCTGAAGTTCTTCTTTACGGCACCGATTATCACTCGCATCTGGGAACAGAATACGGCGGCATGGCGGTATTCGGCAAAGATTTCGCAAGGCAGATACACAATATAAGCCAGACGCAGTTCAAGTCCAAATTTTTCGAAGATTCCAGGAAGATGAAGGGCAATAAGGGCATCGGCGTAATCAGCGCCTTTGAAGAGCAGCCGATCTACCTGAATTGTAAATTCGGGCCTTTCTGTGTGGTAACCAACGGATTTATCGAAAATAAAGAGAAGCTCGCTCGGGACGTTATGAATAGAGGCCTTTCATTCAGCGAGGTAAGCAAGAGCGGTGTTAACGCGACCGAGTTGATAGCCAAGCTTATCAGCGAAGGAAAAGATATTATAGACGGCATAGAGAAGATGTTCGACGCCATAGAAGGGTCATGCTCGCTTCTATTGTTGACATCGGTGGGCATTTACGCCGCCCGCGACAGGTTAGGTTATACGCCTCTTGTAATAGGAAAGCGTAATGATGCGTGGGCGATCACTTCAGAGACGAGCGCTTTCCCGAACAGCAATTTTGAGATATTCAAGTATCTCGAGCCGGGAGAGATAATCTTTATAAGCGAGAAAGGCATCGCCCAGAGTAAGAAAGGCGGACAGGAAAATCAGATATGCTCATTCCTCTGGATATATACCGGTTTCCCGGCATCTAATTACGAAGGCATCAATACTGAAATAGTCAGGGAGAGATGCGGAAGATGCCTCGCAAAACGCGATAAGGATATAAAAGTGGATGTGGTTACAGGAGTTCCCGATTCAGGAATAGCGCACGCGATAGGTTACGCTATGGAATCCGGTAAACCTTTCAGGCGGCCGCTCGTAAAATATACTCCGGGATACGGCAGAAGCTACACTCCGCCGTCACAGGCGACCCGGGATCTCATAGCGAAGATGAAGCTTGTCCCTATAAAAGAGATCATCGACGGCAATAGTATAGTTGTATGCGAAGACTCCATAGTGAGGGGCACGCAGCTGAAAAACTTTACGGTGCATAAATTATGGAATGGCGGCGCGAAAGAGATCCATATAAGGCCCGCATGTCCGCCTTTAATGTTTCCGTGCAAATTTAACTTTTCTACGCGCAACATCGCTGAGCTTGCCGCGAGGCGCGCCATACGCGACATAGAGGGCAAGGACATCGACGATGTTTCAGAATATATCGATTCTGATTCCCTTAAATATAAGAAGATGATAGATTGGATCGCCAAAGATTTGGAAGTGACCACTTTAAGGTATCAAACTATAGATGATATGGTTAAGTCTATCGGGTTACCCAAGGAAAAACTCTGTACGTATTGTTGGACGGGAGAGTATCCCGGCAAAGCCGGGAGAGCTTCAAAAGTCAAAAAAGAGAAATTGCGCCAAAAAGAGGCGGCCGTTATAAAGTGATATGCAAAAATTCAAGACTGTAGTAATCGGTGGAGGAGCCGCCGGGATCGTCGCGGCTATAAGCGCTAAGCGCAAGGGCGAATCCGTAGCGATATGCGACAGGATGGCAAGAATAGGAAAGAAGATACTCGCCTCCGGCAACGGAAGATGCAACCTTTTGAACGAAAAACTTGACGAATCATTTTATAATCCACCCGCCCGCGGCCTCGTAAGATCAATATTTGAAAAATTCGGGAAGGAAGATGCCTTAAGCTTCTTTAAAGAGCTCGGACTTGAGACATATTCCGAAGACGGGCGGATATTTCCGAGGACTAATCAATCATCGTCGGTTTTGAAGGTCCTGGAGATGGAGTTGAATAGGTTGTCTGTGTCCATAGAGCTCAATTACGAAGTCAACCGCGTCTCGTATTCGCAAGGATTGTTCACGGTAACATCCAAGGGCGGCAAAACAATAGAATGCGAAAAGCTCATAGTCGCCGGTGGCGGTAAATCGTATCCGGCGCTCGGTTCAGACGGAAGTTGTTATAAGCTCGCGGCCAATATGGGCCATAAAATAATCGAGCCGGTTCCGGCGGCGGTACCGATCGTATTAAAAGATAGGCTTTGCCATCTCCTGCAGGGGCAGAAGATCACGGCGCGGGTAAAAGCTATCATAAATCAGAAGACGGCTTGCGAGTCCTTTGGTGATCTTCTGCTTACAAATTATGGTTTATCCGGCACGGCGATCCTCGATGTAAGCGAAGAGATATCCGTAGCGATAAACAGGCAGAAGACGAGCGATGTTTTGATCTCGATCGACATGGTGCCATTTATGGATAGGGCCGCTCTAAGATCGGAGATATCGAAAAGGATAAAAAATAACTGGAAGCCTGAGGATCTGCTCACCGGCATACTTCCCAATAAATTCTATTTCGTTTTTGAAAGTAAGGACTTAAGCATCGACGCGGAAAAGATCGTGAATTCCGTAAAGGGCAGGCTCTTTAAAGTCGTCGAGACCAAGAGGTGGAACGAGGCCGACTTTACTTCCGGAGGGATCGACACGAAATACGTCAAAGAGGGTACATTAGAATCTACGGTAGTGAAAGGGCTTTACTTCGCGGGCGAGATACTCGATGTTTGCGGCAAGCGCGGCGGATATAATCTGGCCTGGGCCTGGGCCTCGGGTTACGTTGCGGGATCGGCGCGATAATAGTACTATAATGACAAATGACAAAGCACAAATGACAATTGAATGACAAATGACAAAGCACAAATGACAATTGAATGACAAATGACAAAGCACAAATGACAAAACGCTGGTTTTGAAATTTGTTATTTGAATTTTGTCATTTTGACATTTCCTATGAGTATATACGACATAGCGGTGATCGGCGCGGGTGCCGCGGGCAGCATGGCCGCTATCAGGGCGGGACAATTAGGTAAAAGAGTGATCCTCCTCGAAAGGAATGAGATCATAGGCAAGAAGATACTCATGACCGGCAGAGGAAGGTGCAATCTCACCAATAGCGGAAAGCTCGACACATTCATAGAGAAGTTCGGCAGGCCGGGGCAGTTCTTAAGGAACGCGTTTTACGCATTTTCAAATGAAGACGTTATGGATTTTTTTAGATCTAACGGATTGGAGCTAAAATCGGAGAGGCAGGGGCGCATCTTCCCGCTCTCCGACAATGCGCATAGCGTGACGCAGGTTCTGGAAAAGTGCCTTGAAGAGAATAAAGTTGATATCAGGTATAAGGTCCGCATCGGAGAGCTTAAGAAGCATGGCGAAAATTTCATATTGGATACGGACGGCTCTCCCGTCACGGCTGAAAAGGTTGTCCTGGCTACCGGCGGGGCCTCTTATAAAGATACGGGCTCGACCGGAGACGGTTTTCAGATAGCGCAAACCTTAGGCCACGCTATATTGCCGCTCAAACCGGGGCTTGTGCCGTTGAAGACAAAAGAAGCTTGGGTCAAAGAGGTCCAGGGCCTGACATTAAAGAATATAAGGCTTTGTTTTGTCGCGGGCAGGAAGAAGGTAACATCGGACGTCGGCGAGCTCTTATTTACGCATTTCGGCGTATCCGGGCCGCTGATCCTGGACCTGAGCGCAGATATCGTTCGTCTATTATCCAAAGAGAGCCAGGTGAGCTTACTGATAGATCTGAAGCCCGGGATAGATAGCGG
>JAPLMG010000224.1 GCA_026387165.1 Candidatus Omnitrophota bacterium | reverse complement strand
GTAGGCAGCTTCACATTCACAGGAACCAACGCCATACCCAACAGAAATTACTCCACCCTTACTCTAAATGGCGGCGGAGTAATATTCACAGCGGCTACAGGCACACTCCACGCCAACCAGTTAACTGTAACCAGCGGCACTCTCGCCATGGGAGCGAACACATTGACAGCGGACGCCATCACTAACTCAGGCTTAGTCACAGTATCAACAGGCGATATGTCAGGTATACCTGTGGGCGAGGTCGGCAGCTTCACATTCACAGGAACTAATGCCATACCCAATAGGAATTATTCCACTCTTACTCTAAATGGCGGCGGAGTAACATTCGCAGCGGCTACAGGCACGCTCCACGCCGATCAGTTAACTGTAACCAGCGGCACTCTCGCCATGGGAGCCAACACATTGACAGCGGACGCCATCACTAACTCAGGCCTCATCACAGTATCTACCGGCGATATGTCAGGCATTCCCACAGGCGAAGTAGGGAACTTCACATTCACCTCCGGCAACGAGATACCGTACGCCACGTACACAACCCTTGACCTGACAGGAGCCTTTACGACAGAGTCCGATGTCACGGCGACGACTCTGACCATTAATTCAGGCAGCTTAACCTTCGGCGCGGGAGAGAACCTGACGGTATCAGGCGTTCTCACCAACCCCGGGACCATCAAGATGGGCTCAGGCGCGATAGACTTCGGCTCAAGCGTCGTTAACTCAGGCACCATAGAGATAGCCAACGGCGCGATAACCGATATGCCTTCCTCCATAGGCGGCATATTCAAGTATACTGAAGACTACGATGTGAAGGCCGCCGGCTATACCGGCACTCTGAACTTAAGCAAGGCCGCGGGCGCGTATACAGCGGCGGGGAATATAACAGCCGGGACACTTACTATCGCCTCAGGCGCGGGCTTCACATTCTCTACAGGTGAAACCTTAACAGTCTCCACCACACTGAATAACTCAGGCCTCATCACTGTGGCCAATGGCGCCGTGTCATTGCCTGGCGGCATATCGGCAGGGAACTTCACATTTAAAGATGCTAATACTATACCATCCGCCGCATATTCCGCTTTGAGAATTGACGCTGCGGCTAAGATCCTTACGGCAGGCGGGAATATAAGCGCCACAGATCTTACGATCGACAACGGCACATTGAACGGTAACGGCAAGACGATCTCGATATCCGGAACTTTTACGAATAACGGCGCGTTCGAGGCCAATTATTCCACTTTAGATTATACGGGCTCCGGAGCGCAGGCCTTCGACCCTGCCAAAATAACGGCGTACACATTGGCCCATTCAGGTTTGGGCTCGTTGACATTGAACGGCAGTGTCACATTGACGGGTAACTTCAGTACCACAGGCGGCGCCTTTAATACAGGCGGCAATAATATAACGATAAGCGGTGATTTCACGGCAAACAGCTTGTTTAACCCGGGGAGCGGTACCGTGAGCTTCAACGATATCAACAAGATATCACACGTCCATGGCACGACCTTCAATAACCTTAGCATCACAACTCCCGGTAAACAGATCATAGTGGACGCGTCTGCGCTCGAGACCATCACAGGCACGCTTACGCTGCTCGGGAACGCTTCAGGCGATATCTTCTTAAGCTCAAGCGCCGGCGGGATAGCGTGGAATATAGACCCTCAGGGCGCGAGAAACGTCGATTACATTACGGCGAAAGACGTCGCGAATATAAATGCCGCGACGATAATGGTAAATAATTTTACGAGCTTAGGCAATACGCCAGGCTGGAACGGTATCGTGCCTCCTGCGCCGTCACAGCAGGCGGCGGCGCGCCTGTCATATATACCGGGCGAGAACGTGCTCTACAGAAATCCGTTTAAGGAAGTAACGGAAGAGCCCATAGGCGCATTCCGTTATATAACATTTTTGGTGCCGGTTTCCGCCGGGCCGGCCATAGCGGTTGTGCCGGTCACGACGATTGCGTTAGCGCCGGCCCCAAGGCCTCTTGCGCGGCCTCCATCTGCTATAACTCATATGCCGATCCCTCCGGACATGATATCCGCGGATCTATTCGCGGGCGCCTACGGAACTCATATCCCCTCGTCGTTTATTAATTCGGACATGTTCGTAGGTGTAGTGCCGTCCGTTGAAATGCCCTCATCCGCGAATCTATTCGCGAGCGTCTCCGTAACTCAGGCCGCTTTGTCGTTTATTGATTCGGATGCGTTCGTAAATGTCGTGCCGGCCGTTGAAATGCCCGCACCTATGCAGTTCGCCGGAATTAGCAGCGCGTCTACAGCTCATACCGCAGCGAGCTTTGAAGGGGTTAAAAACGAGGTGGCCACCCCCGCCATCATAAGCCCACCGGCATTTTCGAGCATAATTCCTTCCGTCATATTGGATGTACCCGGTGCCGTAAGGTATTTTAATGGGGCCAGCGAGGCTTTTGGCGTATCTAAGGAATTCGGTCCTACAGATGGAAATAAATAGCGGCGTGAAGAGCCTACTCAACTCTGAATATCAGCGATCTTATGACGCGGTTACCCGTGACCAGGTCCAGTTTATACCGGCCGGATGGGAATTTTTTTTCTGCCGGCATCGTGAGGGATACGCTGCCGGTGCCTTCTTTTTTTGGGATATAGAATGTGTAATCGAGGATATGAACATCGTCGGTCACGTAGTGCCATTTAGCCAGAAGGGGAGTGTTTATTTTAGCGTCCCGCCACTTTATCCAGCAGGATACCTTTGAAGTGCCTTTAGGAAAGGCATCGGTTATACCGACCGGCATAAGTTTTTCATCTATCGCGGCGGCGATCTTCGCGTCAACCAGATTTACATCGCGGCCCGTAAAAGCGCATGAGGATAATAAACATACTATGGATAAGGCGTATAAAGCGGTCAGTAATTTATTTTTACGCATATTACGTCCTTCCGGCCCATAGCACACTTACTCCGACAGCAAATTATATCATAAAAATTGACTTCTGTCTTTACTATGATATCATAAAAATACATGAAGAGAATTTTATTTATCACGGCGCTGGTAACATTGGTCGTGCCGAAAACGGGGACGGATACTCATGAGGAAAGAAACAAAAAAATCGCAGTCGAACCTTAAGCAGGCTTACGATAAGTTAAAAACCGCTCATGGTGAGATAAGGGAAGCTTACGAAGACATGTTCGTAAGGCTTGCCATAGCGGCGGAATATAAGGATCCCGGTATTAGCGGGCATGTCAGGAGAGTAAGTGATTATTCTACGGCCATCGCAAGGTCCATGGGCCTGCCGGAAGACGAGATATTGATCATACGTTACGCAAGCATGATGCACGATATGGGAAAGATAGGCATTCCTGACAGCATTCTCGATAAAAATACAGTCTTAACGGCCGAGGAACGCAAAGAGATAGAGAAGCATACTATTATAGGGAGCAAGATCTTTGAAGGCTCTGTATTCCCGCTGGTAAAGGCGTCTTCCCAGATAGCTCTCTCGCACCATGAAAAATACGACGGCACGGGTTATCCCGAAGGCCTTAAAGGGGAAGATATCCCCTTTTACGGCAGGATCATAGCGGTAGCGGACTATTTTGACGCGTTTGTATCCGAGAGGCGCTATAAAACCACGCAAAGTTTTGATGCCGGCATAAAGGAGATAGAATATAAGGCCAATACATTTTTTGATCCGCAGGTGGTAATAGCTTTTCTTAGGGTTCGAAATAGAATAAAAGAGATTTTGGATGCGAATACCGTGATAGAAGATTTTGTAAAATTTCAGGCTGCCCGGTAAGGATCAAATGAAACTAAAGACGAATCGAATAGAAGCGCTCACGGACGGCATATTCGCCATTGTCATGACCATCATGATGGTCAGCATGAGCGAATTGATGAAGTTCGATAAGTCCGCGAAGGAAGAAGATTACCACAGATTGTTCGCGGGAATGTGGGGTGATTTTGCCTCATACGCCATCAGTTTTATGCTGCTGGGTGTACTGTGGCTTGCGCATCACTGGCAATTTCAGTACATATCTTACATTGACCCGCCCCTGGTATTCATAAACATAATATGGTTCATGTTCATCTGCCTGATACCTTTTTCAGCGATGATGCTCGGCGATCATCCCGATTTTTTCGCGCCGGTACTTGCGTTTGAATGCAACATCCTTATAGTGTTTTTGATACTCTATGCTCAGTGGGCCTATGTCACCAAAAGAAAGCATCTCGTAGAGCCATCTTTAGACACAAAGACGATATCCCGGCAAAGGAATATAGTGCTGTCACTCATCACAATTATGATAGCCGCGATCGCCGTATCATATGGATATCATTTACTGCTGAAATAATCATCAGCGGATAATCTTCCCAGGATAATCTTCCCAGGATAATCTTCCCTTGACACTACTAATGGTTATACATATAATCATTGGCGATGCTCGCAATTATAGTATTAACTATCCTCACGGGCCTGGCTGTCGGGTGGTCAATAGGCGCGAATGACGCGGCCAACTCGCTCGGCACCGCCGTCGGCTCAAAAGTTCTCACCTTAAAGCAGGCCATAATCCTGATCTGCATATTCGGATTTCTCGGGGCGGTCCTGCAGGGTTCTCATGTGACAAAGACCATCGGCAAGGGCATAATACGGATGGATCTGCTCAGTAAGGACCTTGCCACATATGTCGCTTTAGTCGCATCTTTCGGAGCATGCGCATGGGTAATATTGGCTACTTACTGGAAGATGCCGATATCAACGAGCCATTCTATAGTAGGGGCTGTCGCAGGCGCCGGACTCGCAATTAACACCCCGATCAAATGGAAAGTATTGGGCGACATATTTATCTGCTGGATCTGCACTCCTCTGGGCGCAGCTTTATTGGGTTATGTATTCTACCTTATTTTTAAAAGAGTTTTGTATTCAATAATACCCCGCAGATATTTCAGGGTGACTATGAGCGCTTTGATAATAGTAAGCGGCTGCTATGTAGCTTATACCTGGGGAGCGAATGATGTGGCGAATTCCGTAGGCGTCATGGTCGGCGCTAATATGCTGACGCCCAACACGAGCATTATTCTGGGAGGCCTGGCAATAGTAGTAGGTATAGCCACATGGGGACATAAGGTAATGGAGACGATAGGCTCCGAGATCACTCAGCTATTGCCGATAATGGCATTTTCGGCACAGCTCGCAAGCGCCATAAATGTCCATGTATATACGCTTTTCGGAATACCGGTCTCTACGAGCCACTCCATCGTAGGCGCGATATTCGGAGTGGGCTTAGTAAGGGGCGTCAGAGTTGTAAACATAAGGATCATGAAAGAGATTATAGTATGTTGGCTTGCAACACCCTTTATAACGGGCATAATAACTTTTATAGTTCTGAAGATAATAATGGTCTTTGTAAAGATAACATAAGGGTCTACTTCGCCATCCAACCCGTAAAACTCGGGTATGGTTCTACTTCGCGCTCCAAGTATCCAACGGCGGTGGCGCTTCGTAGGAACCATTCCTGCGAAGCCCAACCGGCTATTGACAGTTGAAGGGCAAAGCAGAATGGCTTCGTAGGACCTTATAGACAATTCCTGCGAAGCCCTACCGGCTATTACTAGTTAAAGGGCGAAGCAGAAAAGGGGGATGCGATGAAAGAGACGCGTAATATTTTAGGCTGGCTGGGGATGGCGGAGGAACAGTCTATACTGGAGGACTCGCAAAAACACGTTGAGGAGACCTACCAGACGGTCAAGTTCTTTGATGAAGCTATCAAGGCTTTTGCAAGGGGAGACGTTCAGGCAAAGATTGTGGCAATAGCCAATGTCGCTGAAAGTGAGCATAAAGCCGATATTTTACGGTCAAAGATGGTTGATGAATTATCAAAAGGGCTTCTGCTGCCGCCAGACCGCGAGGATCTGATGCATTTCGTTAAGACATTGGATAGAATCGCGGATTGGACCAATTCAGCGGCGCGTTTGCTGGGATTTATAGAGCAGAAACTGCCCGATGATGTCCTTGGGAACCTTTCTGTGGCCACAGGCCTGATCGTAGAAGCTATAACAAAACTGAGAGACGGCATACACTCTTTGGCCAAGAACGACCTTAAAAAGGCCCTGGAAGACTGCGAGATCGTTGATAATATCGAGCACCAGGCAGATGATCAGAAAAGGATCGTTATAGGCTCCATAATACATGCCAAGCTGGATCCGGCAACCCTGTTACTATCATATCAATTGGGGGAGTATCTGGAAGGGGTAACGGATAAGATCGAAGATGCCGCGGACCTTGTAAAGATCCTGGCGATCAAGTCGAAATAACGGCTTTCCCCGGGCATAAAAACCCATCTTTTTATCCCTCGACTTAAGCTCGGGATAAAACCCTGAGCCTGTCGTCCTTCGGCTTTGCTCAGGACGACCCTGAGCTTTTGTCGAAGGGTCGAAGGGTTTTATAGCGGGGGAGGGGGTTTAAGCAGGCGGGGGAGAGGGTAAAATGTCATAAAGTCACCATGTCACAAGGTCGCAAGGATAAATACCGCAAAACGAGCCTATCAAAAAATATAATCCGAACCATTTCAAAATCTGGACTTTGCTCAAGAAAGCAGGCGCTCGAATTAGTAATGGCAGGGAAGGTCAAAATAAACGGCAAAACCGTTGTTGAACCCGGCCATAAGGTAAGAAAATCTGATCATATTATAGTAGATGAAAAACCCCTGCCAAAAAAGGATAAAAGGTATATTTTATTACATAAGCCTGCCGGCTATGTAACCACCCGCAAAGACGAACTTGGCAGGCCTACGGTCTATGACTTTATCAAAGATATTGATGATTGGGTCTTTCCGGTGGGCCGGCTTGATCTTGATTCTGAAGGCCTATTAATATTCACAAATGATACCAAATTAGGCAATCTACTTACAGAGCCGCGCTACAAAATCAGCCGCACTTATGAGGTACTGATAACCGGACAAATCACACCCAAAGAGATCAAAGCGGTTCTTAGCGGCATAGATATCGGTCGCGGTGAAAAAACAGAGCCTATAAGCCTCAAAATACTGTCTAGAAACAGCGATTCCGCATGGGTTGAGGTAATGCTTAAGGAAGGCAAAAATAGAGAAATTAGGCGCCTATTTGAGGTGTTAAATAAGCCGGTAAAACGCCTTATAAGGACCAGATTTGGGCCATTTAAGCTTGGATCGCTAAAACCAGGCAAGTGGATTGAATTAAAAACAATTCCGCCAGAAATGTCGTCATTGGAGGAGGCCTAAGGTCGACGAAGCAATCCCTTTAAAAGCGAGATTGCTTCGGCCCATACCATTCGTCGCTGCGCTCCTCAGGTACTGGGCCTCGCAATGACGAACTGCAAAATTCAACGGTTATCCACAAACAATTAGACTAAACATGTAACTCATTGTGCCGCAAGGTATTGTGGCCATTACTTCCAATAAGCGTAGTTGACATAAGGTATATTATAATGCCTTGCATAAAACCCATCGTAAGGGATATCACTTCTCTATGGCCTCTTTTAAGGCCTTATCCAACACTTCTCTTAGCCATTCCGCAAGCGACCAGTATCCTAATTTTTTATAATCGACTTCGTGGACGGCCTTATGTATACGATCCGGCACTCTGATAGTTATTTGGTTATATCCGATATGCTCTTTCTTTACTGCATCCGGCCTGCGCGGGCTCATATTTTTCCTCCATTTGGCTATATCTGTCAATCGCAACGTCTTTCTTGAATCCTATATGAAATTTGTCATATCGTAAATATACCTCACGGGATGCGATGTGTCAATGTTAACTTAGAACATTGCCCCTTTGTGCCTTTTTTTAGATAAACATGCTCAGGATTGGGATGTTATTTGGCAGCGGGATCGAGCTTGGGATCGGGATCGACACGCATCCGGATATTGATACGGCGGCCAGTATTAATAACGATATAAGAACCACTATTTTAACTCTATTTCTCAATCTTAAAGTCTCCCCCGCTGATCCTTATGATCCGGCCCAAAACTAAGGCCTCTCCAATGCTTTTCCTGGCATTTCTTAGGACCCTTGAGAATGTCTGCTGGCTTATGCCCATAGATCCGGCCGCCTCGGCCTGTTTTAATCCCATATGGTCTATCAGCCTTATTGCCTCCACCTCCTCAATCTTAAGCTCATTATAGCCGGGCCTGCCTCTATGGCCCCTGGGGCTGAACTGCTTTGTATCCGGATCCTTCCGGACAATTCTGGACTTTTTCGGCCTTCCGATCATACAAAACACCTATTTTAAAAAAATTATGCACAGGTTAACTTTCAAGTATTTACCCATAATATATATATTTTGCACCTGGCCATGGTTTATAGAATTATTGCTTAGCTATGAGGTAAAATTTTACTGCTATTGTTTCCACCAGGTGCTTTTTTGAGCCTCAATAGCAGAGGGAGTAAGCGGAGGCAGAGCGTTGCCCGAGGCAAAAGATTGATCATACGACCAGATTCTAGTTGGCGCGCTGTAGACGCCCGTGGTGTTCCACGCGCCCGTTGCAGCCGTACTATTCCAAAGCTCTATAAAACAGCCCGTAATATTCAAGGTTTTACCTGACCAGTCCTCGAGCAGCCGCGGATAATTTTCCAATCCGCCGTTATAATTACCTGATGTTGTAGTGTTCACACCCGCAATGAAAGCGGTGTTGACTGTGGTATTGCCGGCAATTCTACGTCCAGAAGATAGAAGTGCCGTACTATTGGAATCATTCCAGCTATTTGAAAGAATATTTACCGAATCACAAATTACTGCGGTCGATGTTTTATTAAGGGTATTATAATTGCCTTGCACATAGATGGGATCGTTGGAAACAACGGTCAAGCCGCCGCTGGGACTGGTGACACCACCATATGCATCATTGGAATAAATCTCCGAGCCATTGACTAACCTTATCGCTGTCGTATTCACCGGCGTATCACTGCTATTGGTTGTAGCGTAAATAAGACCGTTTGAGGGCAGGTTATTATCATAACTTCGATTGGTGATGTTTTCCCATCCTGCCAGTTTTTTGAGATCTATATTGGTCGTTGTTATGTTCCTGCCCTCTCGAAAATTATATAAAGTAGTCGTTGTTATGGTGCCTATTGGTATCTTGCCGTGACCCGTCGTGCCATCTTGTGTTAAGGTTACGCCACCCCTCGTTATTGTCGTGCCTATTATTTTAAGACCGGAATTATTCATATAATACCCATCGCTCGGTTTTAAAGAGCCGACGACCGGCACGGCAAGCTTGGTCACACCATGGACACTGCTTTGCACTGTTCCGTTCCAACGAGTTTGGGATTCTGAAGCCCAATTTGTATTATTACAGTCTAATATTGGATCTGTATGCATATTTTGAGTAGTGTTAGTGCCCGCCACTTTTATATTAACCGCTCCAGCAACTGTCGCATTGCTGTCTTTACGCCTATTATAAATATTGCCTGCGGAGAGCAGATAATCACTGTCGATGGTAAGATTGGAGCCATCTGAAGCAATGTAAATATCATTGTTGCAGTGAACCCTTCCGGCAAATGTCATCGGCTTGCCGGGCAATAGCTCTAAAACGTCATTATAAAATATCGCATGTTGAAACGTAGCTATTTTCCTAAGAGTGACCGCCCGCTTAAGCGTTACGGTTGTATTAGCATTTGCGGGATGAACGCATGTGGATTCTACAATAAAATTTTTTACCTTGATATTAATGCCGCCTTCGTTAATCGTACGCATACTGTTTTCGGTCGCGTTAACGAATGACACGGTGTTTGCCCCGCCTGGAAATGCGGGTGAAATTGCATAAGTAGTGTTGCGTGTCCCGGAAGCAGGATAACGTGACGTATTCGCTAGTACCTGAAAATTAGCGACGTCGGTAATGAATTGATTTATTGTATCTTCCACGGCTCCCTCTGCTAAATAAAAGGCCTCTTTTTCGAGTTTCGCGCGTTTCAGCATATTTTTCCCGCTTATGGCAATGTTAAATAGAGGGGCGGTTAAAATTACTAAAAATACGATAACCATACAAACAAGGATAAGCGCCTGGCCATTTTTTCTGTTCATCTTCATTTTATCCCCTCATTAATTCCTCAGCTTTATTATCGAGGTCACGGTTGTTGATTTGATTCCCATTAATGTATTTTTTTCTACTTTGAGGATAATCTTCAGTTCGTCACTGGGCAAACTGGTATTAACAACGCTATCCTCAAACTTTACTGAGGCAACATTATTGCATATAACTTTAGAGACGTCCGGTGTCGAACGGCTCAACTGTTTCGACGCGGGCACATATTGATATTGAATTGGGGTTAGATCCCAGTCCGAGCTGCCGTCGGCATTAGTACGGATGGCATTGGTGGGATCGGGCAAATAGAAAGTAATGGAGCTACTGGTGGGTATCGTTAAACTCGGAGGAGGACTGCTAGGTGAGGCGCGAGGAGTTGCGTTTTGTAAATCTTTTGTCATTTGATAGATGGCGGTAGACGCGCCGGAACGCAGCTCGTTCTGAGTAATAACTAACTGCCAAAGGTTTGATCCGTAGATAAATAATGATACTACTGCTCCGCCCACAACAACAAACACGCCTGATGCGATTAACGCTTCTACAAATATAAAACCACCTCGATCTTTAACGCGCTTCATATTCATCCGGCTCTTATTTTGCCCTCTTGGTAACAAGATATCTTGTTTGATCTATCCCTCTTGCGTTTTTCCAACGCACCCTTGCAGTAACTTCCAAAGGGTCGCTGAACGCATTAATATATGAAACTGTAATGCGTTCATTTACCAGGGTATCACCGCCCACGATCGCGGCATATTGAGCGGTGGTTGCGAGGGTTTCAACGTTGTCGGGGAAGGTGGCGGTTATACTGCTAAATGGGGTGGATTTTATTGTCTCCATTATATTGGCCAGATGCATTATTGCAACGGTCTCTTCTCTATTCGTTCCCGACCAATCAAAGACTGTCAGATAAGAGCCTATTATGGGCACTATACAAATAACAGCCATGGCGCTTGCAATCAATATTTCAATCAGACTCATCCCGCTATTATTTTTAATAATCTTCATATTCATACTCCTGCTTAAAAGTGTAGCATCAGATGGTAGGGTTTGTCAATAAGAATAATAGAGAATAATAGGGACGGGTTCAATTTTCCCCGTATTGTTTTTAAAAATACCCGTTCAGGAAGTGCCGTGGTGCGAAGATTCGCATTTTACGTCTTGATTTTATAGGATAATGTGCCACGTTGCCGGTAATAAGACATTCCGCTTTTCCTGATATCGCAACCTCAAGGAAAGGCTCATCGTCTACATCCGGCAAATGTATGGAAAGCGGCGTAGCAACTACCTGGATACCATAATGCTCAATAAACTCTATCAGGGTATCTACTCGCGATTTCTCAAATGAAAATTTCGGGCGGGACAAGACTTCTTCGTATTCATAGATGATCCGCGCATCATACAGTAAATCAAGAGAGCCAGCGACTGCCATCCTAACGATCTCTGCAGCAGCGCCGTATGGCGATAACAGGCCGGATACGAGAACATTGGTGTCAATTACAACTCTCATCTCTTGGCCCTTCGCCTGCGGACTTCTCCGATCTCCGTCTCAATTTCGTTTGCCGGCATCATATATCTTCCGGACTTTGCGGATTGAAGCTGAAGGCCGGTAACGGCGCTAATAGCTCGCGCCCTCCTTATAGCCGAAAGCGAGTCCTCCAGGGATTCTTCCGTGATCACTGACATAATAGCTATAGGCTTGCCATTGGATGTTAAGATCATCTCCTTGTATTTAGGAAGATCATTCTGTATCTGGCGCGACTTGGATCTTAAGTCTCTAATCGTAACGAATTTCATATACACCTCCTGTCACTAAATAGTGTACACTATTGTCACTCGATTGTCAACTATAATTATATTGGCTTGAGGATACCGGTTTTGTTGAGGATAATAATGATGACGCTGTAAATCACTACGGTGATGAGGAGGGTCGCCAGAGCCTGAAGCCTGTTACCCTTATCCTGCATTATGCTTTTGCCGCTCGAGTACATCAAGAGAATTCCAAAACCATTACTTAGCCAGTAAAATATCAGCACCAAAAACAAAAAGTCCGCTTTTATAATCCTTACCAGTAGTGCCGCGCAAAGATAAGCTATCGGAATATTTACAAACGCGTCGTTCCAGAACGTGAGCGGTGAAAGCAGCCAGCCTATGAAGAATATCGTATTTTTTACGAAGGTTGACATGCTAATATATGCTTTCGGTAGGCCCAGAGTATCCATATGATCGCCAGTATCTCCGCAAATACAAACGATATCGCGGCCCCCATCATGCCGTATTCAGGCATAAGAAAGATATTCAAAATGACGCTTAAAGAGGCGCTTGCGAGGACCTGCTTCAGCACCTCTTTCTCTTTCCCTGCCGCAACGAGCCCTGTGGAAAAAGGGAGATTAAAGAGCACTATTATAAGCCCAAGGCCCATTATCTTAAAAGGAAGGCATGCGGGCAGATATTCACCGCCAAGAGCGAACGATATTATGTGATCGCTTAATGCGATGAGCGGCAGGAATACAAATACGGTCAGAAATGACGATACTTTTAAGAATTTTCCGGTGGCGCTGTTGAATTGGCTTACATCATTGCTAAATGTCGCTGATAGGCGCGGCAGAAGAGCATTGGCAAGAAATACCATTAATAGCGCACAGCCGCCTATGGCTCTTCTGGCTATAGTAAAATAGCCCACCTCTTCGGGGCTTTTGAATAATCCCAAAAGCACTATATCGAGGCCGTTATAAACTTGAGCGAATATGGCTATAAGCCATATGATTAAAGAGCTGGCGAGATAGCGCTTTATCTGTTTCAGATAGGAGAAATCGAGCTTGGGCTTATACTTGAAATGAATGAGAAATAGTATCGGGATAAGGAATGCCGCCAAAGAATAGACAGGAGTGGCTTTCAGAAGATCACGAGGGCCCTTAACGAACGCCCAGACCATGAGGAACTGCAGGAGCGTAGTAGTTACAAACGACAGGAATACCATATGCATCTTTTCCTGCCCCTGATAGGCCCACTCCGTAGATAACGCCGATACGAATAAAAGCAGTGAGGCTCCGAACATAATCATCCTGAAGCCCGCCGAAGGGCAGGATAAAAATGTCGCCGCCGTCAGGACTATAAATAACGAGCCGGCTATGAGCAGCTTAAAAGATACTATCTCGGAGACATATTCTGAAACCCTCACCCTGTTCTTGGCGACCTCTCTTATACCGTATGTGGATAGCCCCAGATCTACGAAATTTAAAAGATAAAATATAAATGAATGGGCGTAAGAGACCGCCCCGAACGCCTCCGCCCTTAGCGTCCTGGCAAGATAAATAAAGAGCGTTACGCTAAAAAGGCTGCCAATGATATTAGCAGCCGCCATCCATATGAAGTTCTTTTCTAGTCTTTCCACTATTTTTTCTTTATCAGCTCCTTAAACATATTTATGTAATCTTTCGCCTTGTCCACCGTGCCGCCTGTAACGGCATCGGCCGGCTTCGTTATCTGATTTATCGCGTAGGACGATATCTTATCGAGCGCCATTGAGGTGAGCGCTCTCTTTGATATCGGCCCGAGATAGAATCTGAGATTATTCATGCCGCCTTTTATCTTGAAATCGAATACGACATCTCCCGAGGAGGTCGTGAAATACCTGATGAGGTCCGGCACGGATGTCTCAAAAAATTGGCCGGTTTCAGAGCCCTCTTTCACAAAGAACGATATATCGGAGAGCCGGATCTCGTTGGTCGAGCCTATATTACCGTTATCGAAATCGAATATCAGATCCCCGGAGAAGCTGCCTCTTTTAAATACTATCGGCGAATGAGCATAATAATAAGGTTCAAAGGTCAGGATATCGAGGTTTGATACCTCAAATCTGTTTGACATTGTCAATCTTGGGGCCCTTGGGTCCAGGGACGCTATCCATTTCAATCTTTGATCCGCCGCGCCGTTCAAAATGCCCTGCAATGTAAAGGCCACAGAGAGTATCTCGGAGTAATTATCATTAAAGCTTATGGAGACATCTCCGTTTACGGAATCGATGGTTATCTCGTAAGGTTTCTGATAAGGTGCAGCGTCTATAAAGAATATTCTGCCCCTTTCTATGCCGAAAGAAGGCGGCAGTTTTATGATGTCGGACAGCTTTTTGGCTTTATCGACGCTTTGAGGCGCCAGGCTCGGGATCGCGGTTATCGCTTTTCGGGCTTCTTCGGACAGGCCGGTGGGCATATTCTTGACTGGAAAGCTTTTTGTGAAACGATCCATCTCGACAAGGTTCATCCTGCCGTCGGGCAATCTCTCCACGGAGATTTCGGGCCTTTTAAAAGAGATCCCGGTTACATCAAGGCCTTCCGGAAAAATTGCGCCCTTTATCCTGTATGTGCACCTTACTTCCTCTATCGCAAGCAGATATTTCGCGAGAAAGCCGGGCGGATTCAGTATCTTAAGACCGCCCAAAGAAAATACATTGTTGACGAGATCGAATTTTATCTTATCTATCTTGATGTACTCGGGCAGATTATCGCGGATGAACTTCTCGCCGTAATACTGTATGATCGCCTGCCTGTAGATATAGACGGCGGCAGCGGATATTATCGCCAATATCACAAGAGCTATCAGTATCTTTTTGATCATCACTGATTTTCTTTGAAGATGTCCAGGAACCTGTCTTCATATTGCAAATAGAGGCCCCATCTATCGAGCTCGCTCTTAAGGCTCGAAGCCTTCTTCCTGTCCCCTTTAGCCTCGATGAAGAGCTTCTCTATTCTCTCCACGATATAGTCCGGAATCTTCATCTGGTGGTGAGGATGCGGTTCGACGGATTCTTCTTCTATGGTAATAACGTCTCTTACCTTCTCCTCAATGATGGCCATTCTCTCTTCCATATCCTTTATATAACCGCTTAGCTCCCGGACATCTATGGATATATTCAACATCCTGTTCAGGGCCTCTATGATAGCGGATGAGGCCTTAGGATTGGGTAAACTTATGGCATAGTGAGGCATGGTGGCCAAAAGGCATATCGCGTCGATCCCTTTTTTGGCGGCAAAACCGAGCAAGAGCCCGTTCAAGCCGGAGATGTGCCCTCTCTCCATAAGCCTCATGCCGGAGCTCTTAAGATAATCCCGGAGCGGCTCTTTATTCGCCGCGCCGTAAATCTCCGAAGCGTCTTTGTAGCTGATGGGCATAGGAAAGGCGGCCCCTGTGAAGATCTTAGCCGCTTTAAGATCCGCGGCAACGCCGAGAACCTTGTTCAGCAGCTCTATGCCGCTTCTGCCTGCCGGCTGAACCTCTCCCTCGAACAAGATCATGCCGGGATCTTTGGTATAGTAGAATGTGTTTAGCGGCGTCCTGGGAAATTTCGACAGGCCGCTTTTGACTTCTACCGCGTCAAGGGCCGCTAAGGGATCAGTCTTGATCTCGGCGAACCTCACCGCCTTGAGCTTTCTGCGGATATAGTCTACCGTGCCGAGCGCCACATTTCCCATGCCGGGCCATGCGGCTATCATGATGGGGTTTACGACATCTATATTTTTGTAGTACCTGATACTATCTTCCATACCGCTATATTATAAGCCAAAAGGGCGCTAATTAAAACAAGCTTTTATCCGCGGCGCTTTTCCAAAGCCCACTTCCTTTTTGTCTGGCTTCCCTTTCTAACTTTAAGAACGTTTGAGCATGCTTTACATTGGGCGCAATCGTCATCACCTGGGCGTAGCCTTCCTCTATGATCCTGCCGTTAACAAAGGTTCCGTCTTCAAGGTAGACGTAAGCGAGCAGCCTTCCGTACTTATCATGTTTCTGGACGTCAAATACCAGCCTCACGCGTTTGCCTTCCACAAGGCGTCTGGTAAAACCTGATGCTTCCCGGCCCATCTTCAATATAGCGTCTGTATCTTTACGGCTTCTTTGGGAGTCACGGACAAGCTTATTGTTGTAACGCGACTCCGGAGTATCGATCCCGATGAGACGCACATCTTCGCCGTTGGAAAGCCGCAAAGTATCGCCGTCTATCGCCCTGCTTACATAAAAGAACTGATCTTCGGTTGCCGCGGGAGCTTGACGCGGGATATATTTCGCCGTGAAATACGCGGCAAAGGCCGCGAAGATAAAAATTATACTTATGAGCTGTTTTGGGAAGTTCTTAATGGGATTGGCTTAGTAGTATATCTCTTCTTCTGAAACCACTTTGCCGCTATCGTCGTATTTTCTTACAACCTTCTTGCGGCTGGTTCCCGTCACTGCGGCCTCAGGCTCATCATCCCCCGGCTGCTGAACTCTGGCGCTGGCTTGAGGCTGCTGAACCCTCACAGCCTGTTGAGGCTGCTGCCTTGCCGGCGCCCTACGGTAAACTCTTCTTGGCTGCGATGGCTGCGTCATCATGTCGAGCAGCGCGCCGCCTATTACACCGGTGCCCGCGCCTATCAACGCGCCTTTGCCCGCGCTGCCGCCTGACATGCCGGAAGCGATCGCGCCGGTGCCTGCGCCCAGAAGCCCCTGCTTTATCACTTTTGAACCGGTGGACTCTTGCGGAGGCTCCTCTTCGTAGTATTCCTGCCCATCATCATAATTGCCCTGATCATCATAATACTGAGTCTGCTGAGGCGCAGCGCTTCTACGGCTGGAGCTGCTGCTTGCCGGAGGCGCGGTTATGGCATCCAAAAGCGCGCCGCCTATCACGCCGGTTCCCGCGCCTATCAAAGCGCCGGTTCCCGCGTTACCTCCGGATGCTCCGGAGGCAATCGCACCGGTGCCTGCGCCTAAGAGGCCCTGCTTGAGGACGTTTCTTGTACCCTCTTCATCGCTATGCGCGACATTTGCAACTAAAAAAAAGAAAAGTGCCATCACCGACACC
>JAPLMG010000158.1 GCA_026387165.1 Candidatus Omnitrophota bacterium | reverse complement strand
GTCGAGGAGAATATAATGGCGGTTCTCGAGACGCTCGACTTTTCTCCGCGCGAACGCAAGAGAAGATGCGATGAGCTGCTGAACGAGCTCAAGACGACGCATCTCAGGAAGAATATGGCGTATACACTTTCGGGAGGAGAGAAGAGGCGGGTAGAGATCACCAGAGCGCTCGTTACAAATCCGATGTTCCTTTTGTTGGATGAGCCTTTCAGCGGAATAGATCCTATAGCGGTGGGTGAATGCCAGGAGATAATAAAAGAGCTGCGCGATAAGGGTCTGGGCATACTTCTTACGGATCACAATGTGAGAGAGACCCTGACCATATGCGATCGCTCTTATATTATGGCCGGAGGGAGGATACTCATATCCGGGACGAAAGAAGATCTTATCTCCGATCCTAAGGCCAGAGAAATATATCTCGGTGAAAAATTTTCGATGTGACCATATTCAATGTTGTTGCATGGGTATTGAATATGGTCATTGCGAAGTCCGAAGCAATCGCTACTAAATTTTCTACGAAAATTTAGTGCCTACTGCTAGTCTATAGCCTTGCGGGCTAAAAGCGAGATTGCTTCAGTCGCTTCGCTCTTTCGCAATGACGGTTCGTGCCATTTGTTATATTGCGATGATATAGGTTGTGTGATATAATTACGGCTTCCAAAAAATAAAGGTAGAGTAGATGTGAACCCCGCCCCTTCTTATACAGAACATTGATTTTGGGGTGGGTGATATAGTTGGAAATGAATAATAAAATAAAACTTGGGTTTTCAGAAAAGGAAGGGGCGGGGTGAAGGCGAAAGCGAAAGCAGTAGAAGAGTGTTCGACTCTTTTTGAGATAGAGGTCCCTAAGGAGACCGTCGACCAGGCGTTCGAGGAAGTGTACAGCGAGATGGCCAAAGTAGCCTCTATACCGGGTTTCAGGCCCGGAAAGGCTCCGAAAGAGCTCGTAAAAAAGCGCTACTCGAAAGAAGCGAAGAAAGAGGTGATAAACCATCTCATTCCGGATGCCTATCAGAAGGCCGTAGAAGAGCACAAGATAGACCCTATAGGTTATCCCGATATAACGGACATGGTATTCGAGGAAGGCAAGGCAATGTCTTTCAAGGCGAAGATAGATACCAGGCCGAAATTCAAATTGAAAAATTATAAAGGGATACAGGTAGAAAAGAAAAAAGGGATAGTGAAAGACGAAGACATCGATAAGGCCCTGGATAATCTCCGGCAGTACAGCGCCAAATACTCGGGCGTCGAAGACAGGCCCGCGCAAATGGATGATTATGTGGTGAGTGACCTCGATTGCCTTGTGGACGGAAAACCGGCGCATAAGAGAAGAGAGAGCCTTTGGCTCTACATAGATAAGGGTTCGATCATGAGCGGCCTTACCGGGAAGATGATAGGCATGAATAAGAACGAGGAGCGCGATATCGAAGTGGAGCTGTCCAAAGACTATCCCGATAAAAATATTGCGGGTAAGTCGGTCATGTACCACGTCAAGGCCAAAGAGATAAAAGTAAGAAGCCTGCCCAACCTGGACGATGAGTTTGCAAAGGATCTGGGGAAAGAGAGCCTGGAAGGCCTGAAGAAGGAAGTGGCGAAAGAGCTTGAAAATAAGATGAGATCTGACAACGAGATAGCGGCGGAGAATCAGCTTCTCGATAAGATCATAGGTGATAATAGTTTTGCCGTACCCTCCGCGCTTGTAAAGAAACAGATGCACATGATGTCCGAAAATGCCAAGGCGCGCCTTTTGGAAAAAGGTTTTAAGAGGGAAGATCTCGATAAAAAGGATATTGAGCTGGAGGAGCGTTTCAAGGATGACGCGCTGAAGCAGGTCCGTCTCTTATTCATATTAGACAGGATAGCTAAGGATGAAGGCATCAAAACCGACGAGAAGGACCTCGAAGACGCTTATAAGTCGATATCCATACGGTCCGGAAAAAAAGAAAAAGAGGTCAAGGATTATTACGAGAAAGAAGGGCTTGTCGACAACCTTCTGGAAAGAATAAGGGAGGAGAAGACGATAAGTTTTCTCCTTAAGAGCGCGATAGTATCGGAGAGATAATGACAAATGACAAAATCCAAATGACAAATGAAATCCAAATACCAAATGACAAATTCCAAAACCATGGTTTTGTCATTTGTGCTTTGACATTTGACATTAAATTGTCATTTGTGCTTTGACATTTGACATTATACAAGGAGGGCGACATGAGTATATTGGTTCCTATGGTAATAGAGACTACCGGCAGAGGCGAGAGGGCGTATGACATTTATTCAAGGCTTCTGAAAGACAGGATTATTTTTATAGGTACGGCTATAGACGATATAGTGGCCAATCTCATTATAGCGCAGATACTATTCCTTCAGATGGAGGATCAGGAGAAGGACGTATCCATATATATAAACACGCCGGGCGGATCC
>JAPLMG010000151.1 GCA_026387165.1 Candidatus Omnitrophota bacterium | reverse complement strand
TGCTAAAACCAGCGAAGTCTATCCGAAATCGGAAGAGTTAATAATAGCCAAAGGTTTTATAAAGAGATACTATGCGAGCGTTCCTTTCTCAAGCGTTTTAGAAATAGATGGAGAGGTAATTTTAAATATCAGATCGGATGAAGTGAAATTTTACTCAGGCTCTCCGAAAGATTACGAATTTCTTCTGCGCCGCGATATACTCGACCAGCAGGTGGTCGACACATATAATCACAAAGTAATACGTGTAAATGATATCCACCTTTTGAGGATAGATCACGAGCTTATGGTGGCCCATGTGGATATAGGTTTGCGCGGCCTGCTTCGCCGCTTAGGGTGGGAGAAGACACTCGGTTTTCTTGTAAAAAGAGATGATATCGTCTCCTGGAAGTTCATCCAGCCGGTAGCAATAAATCCCGCCAGCATGACCATGAAACTTTCCGTATCACAAAAACAGCTTCAGAATATTCCGGCTGCTGACCTTGGCGAGATCATGTTCGATCTCAATATGAACCAGCGCATGGCCCTGTTCAGAGCCCTGGATATGAGGACGAAGGCCAAGATATTCGAAAATCTTGAATTTGAGGACCAGAAGGCCATCCTGAAGGAGCTGGATAAGAAAGAGGCCGCATCGATCGTTACCAGCATGTCATCGGACGAAGCGACGGACCTGCTTTCAAATCTTCCGCGGGGTACCGTTGAGAATATACTCACTCTCATGGAGTCGGACAGGGCAAAGAAGCTATCGACCCTCCTGGGCTACTCCAGCGACTCAGCGGGCGGGCTCATGACCACGGAGTTCGTATCTATGCCTGACACCATGGCCATAGAAGCCGCCATAGACTATATCAAAAACCAGACCCGTGAAGTTGATACTGTTCCGTATATATATGTAGTGGACGACAAGCATAAGCTGCAGGGAGTGACGACCATCAGGAAGCTTCTCTTTGCGGATCCCAAGGATATGGTCTTAAAGACGGTATTTCCGGCTACCATATACGTGCATCTCCATGATAGCGTGAAAGAGGTCGCTTTTCTGATGGATAAATATAAGATATCCGCCATTCCCGTGGTAGATGAGAACAAGCTTCTGCATGGAATAATAACTATAGACGACATATTGAGCCAGGTTGTAGCGATAGCCTGGAGGAAGCGGCCGCGCAAGGCAAAAGGTATTTAATTTATTATGGATAAATCTATTGCCGAGCTCTATTTTAGTCATTGCGAGGAGGCCCCCGAACCACAAGGGTTCGGGGTAAACTCCGGCCGACGAAGCAATCTACTAAATTTTCTACGAAAATTTAGTGCCTACCGCTTGGCTATAGCCTTGCGGGCTAAAAATAGATTGCTTCCCGCTTCGCTTCGCTCGCGGCTTCGGCTACTTCAGTCGCTCGCAATAACAACTAAGCAACAGACTATGAACAGTTCTGACACGTTAAGAAAGCCGAGCCACTGGAAGAGCCTGCTTATATTCTTAAGCGTGATGGGCCCCGGTATTATAACCGCCAACGTAGATAATGACGCGGGCGGTATCACCACATATTCTGTAGCCGGCGCGCATTTCGGGTACTCTACCCTTTGGATATTTGTCCCCATGATACTCGCCCTGATAATCATTCAGGAGATGTGCTCGAGAATGGGTGTGGTGACGGGCAAGGGGCTCGCGGATCTTATAAGAGAGAAGTTCGGGGTCAAGATCACTTTCTGGGCGATGGCGGCTTTTCTATTATCAAATTTCATGAATACAATATCGGAGTTTTCCGGAATAGCGGCAAGCTGCGAGATATTCGGTATATCTCGCTATGTTTCGCTGCCGATCGCCGCCGTGATCATATGGTGGATAGTGGTCAAGGGCACATATAAATCGGTAGAAAAAATATTTCTTTTTGCCTGTCTGTTTTACGTGGCATATGTGGCTACGGGATTTCTCGTCCATCCCTCATGGAAGATGGTGGCAAAGGAAACGGTCTCTCCGCAATTTACATTCAACAAAGCCTATATCCTTATGCTGATGGGGATCATAGGGACGACCATAGCGCCGTGGATGCAGTTCTATCAGCAGTCTTCCGTGGTCGAGAAGGGCATAAATATAAAAGATTATAAGTACGCCAGGCTCGATGTGATAGTAGGCGGAATAGTAGTAAGCGTGGTGGCGATGTTCATAGTTATATCCTGCGCCGCGACGCTCTTTAAGAACGGGGTAAGGATAGAGACGGCCAAAGACGCGGCTCTGGCGCTTGAGCCCCTGGCGGGAAAATATTGCTCGGCGTTATTCGCTTTCGGGCTTTTAAACGCTTCTGTCTTCTCGGCTATGATACTGCCGCTTGCGACGGCCTATTCGGTATGCGAAGGGCTTGGCTGGGAGACCGGCGTAGACAAGAGGCTGAAAGAGGCTCCGCAATTTTATTTCCTATTCACCGCCTTGATAGTGCTGGGGGCCGGCGTGATAATGTTCCCGCGGATAAATCTTGTCGCGGTGATGCTGCTTTCTCAGGCGGCGAACGCGGTCTTTCTGCCGTTCGTCCTTATATTCATGCTCCTCCTGATAAACGACAAGCGTCTGATGGGCCAATACAGAAATTCAAAGTTTTTTAATATAATCGCCTGGTCGACCGTCATTATCGTCATAGCTCTGACCCTGGCGCTGGACGTAACAACATTCATGCCTAAATGAACCCCGCCCATTCTTAAAGGCGGGATAGAGTAGGAGAATGAGCGGGGTGAAAATCGTTGAAATAGTCTTTCTTATAATTCTCCTGGCCTTGGCGGCCGTCACGGCCGCGTCGGAGATAGCCATCATAGCTGTCAGCAAGATGAAGCTGCGCAGACGTTCCGCGGAAGGTTCAAAGACCGCGAAGCTTATACTCACTATACTGGAGACCCCTGAAAGGTTCTTCGGCACCATTCTAGTGGCAAATAATATAGTCGGCGCTTTAATAGCTTCCCTGGTGACCGCCATAATAATCCATTTTATGGGGGATATGGGATGGGCGATCCTCT
>JAPLMG010000047.1 GCA_026387165.1 Candidatus Omnitrophota bacterium | reverse complement strand
ATTGCCGGGGAATTTGACCGTGTATCAGAACCTAAATATCTTTAGTCGTCTCTATGGGGTAATGGACGTTCCTAAGCGTATTAATGAACTTCTTAAGCAGTTCGACCTGGAGTCTTTTAGAAACATAAAGTGCGGTGTGCTTTCTTCCGGTGAACAGACACGCGTAAGCCTTGTGAAGGCAATGCTTAATCGTCCGCGCCTTCTTTTACTTGACGAACCTACCGCATCCCTTGACCCGGCCACGGCACGGGAGGTGCGCGCTAAGATATGCGAATTCGCTAATCAAGGTCTATGCGGAGTGCTATGGACGTCGCACAACATGTACGAGGTCGAAGAGGTATGTGACCGCGTACTATTTTTGTCGCATGGCAGGATATTGCTTGCAGGGAATCCAAAGACGCTGCCGGCCGAGTACGGAAAAAAGACACTCGAAGAACTTTTTATTGCTGTGGCACGTGAACCGCTAACATTGAAGGATATCTAAATATATGTCGTTACGCCGTATCTTTGCCATAGTGCTTCGGCAGGTCTATCTTATTCGCGGAAGTTTCCCGCGTATCTTTCCGCTCTTCGCATGGGTGGCGGTCGATATGGTTCTTTGGGGATTTTTGACCAAATATCTTAACAGCGTTGCGTCTTCGGGGTTTAATTTTGTTCCGGTGCTTTTAGGGGCCGTTCTTTTGTGGGATTTCTTTATACGTATTATGCAAGGCGTGACTATGGCATTTTTTGAAGACGTCTGGTCACGCAATTTCCTCAATATCTTTGCCACACCTCTTTTGATATCGGAGTACGTCGCCGGTCTCGTGCTATCCAGCATTTTAACCAGCATGGCTGGTCTCGCTGTCATGCTGCTAATAGCGATCATAATTTTCAAACTGTCATTTTTAGTTTACGGTCTGATGGTTGTGCCGTTTCTTTTAGTGCTTTTTTTATTCGGTATTGCTCTCGGTATTTTTGGAAGCGGACTGGTACTGCGTTTCGGTCCGGCATCGGAATGGTTCATCTGGCCGATCCCGGCGCTGATATCACCGTTTGCCGGAGTGCTGTATCCTGTTTCGACACTTCCGCAATGGATGCAGGTCATTTCGCGGTTGCTGCCGCCATCGTATGTGTTTGAACAGTTGAGAGTTATCGTTTCAGGGGGCACAGCTTCGGCAATTGCTCTCGTGTGGAGCGCGTGTCTCGCCGTTGTATATATACTGGCAGCATACTGGTTCTTTGCAAAGATCTATCGGCACGCCTTGCGCACCGGTATCATAGCCCGCTACAGTGCCGAAAATTTAGGGTAAAAAATTGCAATTCCAGAGCTATCCGTAAATCCCCTTAAATATTAATAATCCTCGCTCAAAAAGAAGTTCGAGAGTTCGTCCCTGCCTGCCGGCAGGCAGGGACTGCGGGGAGCCAAATTTTGCGAAGCAAAATTTGATCCTGAACGAACCATGAAATCCGACGAAAAGAAGGATCTCAGGCGAAGCGAAGGACCTCTCCACTGTAACAGGGATTTTATACAACACGGGCTGTGAATATGATATAATATAAACATGAAAAGAATATGGGTAAATAAGGCCAATTCATTCAAGGAAGCTGCAAAGTTTGAAGACGCTTATTATATTAAGATGTCTAAAGCTGAGAGGATAAGTACTATGCAATTTTTGCGTGAAATTTATCTTAAATTTAGGGGTTCAAGAAATGCGCACGGAAAAAGACTTCGAAGAGTTATTAAAGTTATTTAACAAAAATAAAGTAAGATATTGCATCATCGGCGCTTACGCCGTTGGTATTTATGGAGCACCGCGATACACTAAGGACATGGATCTTCTTGTGGAGCCGGACGTTGAGAATGCGCAACGAATAATAAAAGCACTCACGGAATTTGGATTTAAGAGCTTAGGCTTGAAAGAAAAGGATTTCATTCAAAAAGGAAAGATTATCCAGCTTGGTTACGAACCCGTGAGAATTGACTTGATAACCTCTATAAAAGGCTGTGATTTTCAAGAGGTATGGGAAAACAAAACTATCGGGGCCTACGGAAAGCAAAAAGCATTTTTCATGGGGTTTGATGAGTTGATAAAAAATAAACAAAAATCGGGACGCAAGCAGGACAGCGTTGATGTTTCTATATTGATATCCAGGAAAAAGAAGAGAGCATGACAAACTTCCTGTCCCCGTAATTCGCCCGATGTTCAGCAGTGAAATAGGTAATTAAGTAATGTGTCCCCGTAATTCAGGCGAAGCGAAGGACCCCTCCACTATAACAGTGGCCCCCATATTACTTGCGCAGGGTGTTGTTTTGGAGTAGAATAAAACACAAAAGGAGGTGTTTTATGGCAACGTTTTTTATGTACGGAAAGTATTCGCAGGAGGCAATGAAAGGCATCTCAGCCGACAGGACGAAAAAGGCGCTTGATGCGATAACAAAGGCGGGCGGCAAGGTAAAGTCAATGTACGCGCTTCTGGGCAAATATGACATTGTGCTGATAGTGGATCTTCCGGCTGTTTCAGACGCGATGAAGACATCCATCGTCTTAAACAAGCTAACCGGTATAGCCTTTACCAGTTTCCCGGCAATCAGTATCGAGGAATTTGACAAGATCACTGCATAAGCAGGATTACCGGCAGGACCGAATAGCACACTCTAACCGGGTTAAAAAGCCCTCATCCTGACCTGGTTAGAGTTCGTTTTTATAGAACGCAGATTGTATTGTATGGGGTAAGGAATGAATTTCCTTTCTTTGCCCGGATATACGGAAGACCGTCTCACCCCCAGAGCGATAATGTCTTGTCATCGGCCCGATTTTGATGTAAACTTTATCCTTATGAGAATATTA
Organism: Candidatus Omnitrophota bacterium; assembly: GCA_026387165.1. GTDB lineage: Bacteria > Omnitrophota > Gorgyraeia > 2-01-FULL-45-10 > 2-01-FULL-45-10 > 2-01-FULL-45-10. The sequence continues at coordinate 1,558 of JAPLMG010000047.1, read as the reverse complement.
ACCCCTATACTGGCCGTACTGCTTATGGTAAATTTTGCCTGCGCCGCAACTGTCATCCTGAAATCCGGGGATAAGATAGAAGGCACCGTAACCGAAACAAATGAAAATTATGTGAATGTAAATTTTAAAGGCGCCGACATAACGTACCGTACGTTCGAGATCGAAACGATAGACGGCAAGCCTGTCGCGATAGCCAAAAAGTTCGAGCCCGATAGTTCGCTGGGGTTTATGCTGGAGTCTCAGGGTGTAAAAAAAGGTCCGGAATCGATCAATGTAGTCACCGCCGGAGATTATTTAAAAAGAGGCCTCACTTATTACGGCAAAGATAACCTCGATCAGGCAATAGCGGACCTTAGCAGGGCGATAAACGCCAATCCGGAGCTGACTGAAGCGTATCTCTACCGCGGGCTCACCTATATTAAGAAGAATGAGCCCGATAAGGCTATCGCCGACTATGATAAAGCTATAGAACTCAATCCGAAGAACGAAGAGGCGTACTATGTAAGAGGTGTGGTCTATGCCGGCAAGAAAGATATCGGCCGGGCATTAGATGATTATAATAAAGCGATCGAGCTCAACCCTAAATACGTGCAGGCGTATCTTAACCGCAGCATCATAAATCTGATGAAAGGAAATCCCGAACAGGTCATAGCGGATATGATTAAGGTGATCGAGGTCAATCCTAAAGTACCCGCGGCTTATTATATAAAAGGTGCTGCATATGCCAATGAAAATAATATGCAGCAGGCCATCGTTGATTATAGTGAAGCCATAAAGCTTAAGCCTGACTATGTCGAGGTATATGTCGACCGTGCGCTTGCCTACGCCTATAAAGACAAGATCGCGCAGGCCAAGATAGACCCAAACTCCCCGGCGGCCTATATCAATATAGGGATAAACAAATTAAGCAAGGCCGACTATGACCAGGCGATCGCGGACTGCAGTAAGGCGATAGAGATCGCAACGAAATATGCGAATGCCTATATTGTCAGGGCAAGAATATACATCCTGGGGAATGATTTTGATAAGGCCTGGCTGGATGTGCATAAGGTGGAAGAATTGGGCGGTACGGTAAATTCGGAATTATTAGAAGATCTTAAGAAGGCCTCCGGACGAGAAAAATAGCTGATAGCCTCTCTCCAAACGATCATGCCGACCCTCTACTAATGCAAGGTATTCTTAACAGGTTATGTTTCCGGCGAGGCCGGTGAAATAAGCCGGGACCTTTGCCTCTAATAGCATCCTCCTGCCGTTCCAGGGATGCGGGAAAGATATCGAGCGCCCGTGCAGCGCCATGCGTTTATGCATATCATTCTTTTTACCGTACTTTGCGTCGCCCACTACAGGGTGCCCCATTTGGGCGAAATGCACGCGTATCTGATTTTTCCTGCCTGTAACCAGATCTATCTCAAGAACACTGAAATCTCTCGTCTCTTTAAGCACTTTATAAGCGGTGGTGGAGAGCTTTCCCGCAGATCTATCTTTTGTGCTGTATACAACGTGCGCGGCATTCTCAGCCAAATACGAAGTTATGACGCCGGATTTTTCCGGTAATTTA
>JAPLMG010000257.1 GCA_026387165.1 Candidatus Omnitrophota bacterium | reverse complement strand
CGGCATACGCAAGCATCGCCTTCAGCTCATCCGGATCCTTCGGCGCCATGACTATAAGATTGGGTATGTGCCTCGTATAGGCTATGTCGAAAACTCCGTGGTGCGTAGGCCCGTCTTCTCCCACCAGGCCCGCCCGGTCCAGGCAGAATACCACAGGAAGGTCCTGTAAACATACATCGTGTATTATCTGATCGTATGCGCGCTGTAAAAATGTTGAGTATATGGCTACGACCGGCCTGTACCCGCCCCTCGCCAGGCCGGCGCTCAAGCCGACCGCATGTTCCTCCGATATGCCGACGTCGTAAAAACGCTCAGGAAAGTTTTTAGCGAACTTATCGAAGCCGGTGCCGTCTATCATGGCAGCGGTCACGCCCGCTATTCTTTGGTTCTGCTTCCCGAGCTCAACTATCTTATCGCCGAAGGCTTCCGTAAAAGTTTCTTTGGCAGCTTTCTTTACCGGTACACCCGTCTCAATATCGAAGGGCCCCGTAGAATGAAATTCGCTCGGGCGCTCTTCGCTGAACTTATAACCCTTGCCCTTTTTAGTTATGACGTGGATCAATATAGGCTCATCAAGATTGACCAGATTTTTGAAGACCGTTATCATCTGCGCGGTGTTATGGCCGTCTATCGGCCCGAAATACCTGAACCCCAGTTCCTCGAACAACATGCCCGGAATGAGCAGATTCTTCAGTCCTTCTTCCAGCTTCCGCGCGGCCCTGTATGCCCTGAAACCGAAACGCGGTATCCTCATCAGCACTCATTCCACATCGCTGCGTATCTTGTTATAGGCCGGATTTGTGATTATCCTGTTCAGGTACCTGCTTAAGGCGCCGACGCTTTTGGTTATCGACAGCTCGTTATCGTTGAGTATCACGATCATCTTCTTCTTCGACTGGCCGGCATGGTTCAGCGCCTCAAAAGCCATGCCGCCGGCGAGAGCCGCGTCGCCGATAACGGCTATGACCTTGCGCCTGTCTTTATCAAGATCGCCCGCCATAACAAGGCCGAGCCCCGTCGAGATGGATGTGGAGCTGTGGCCGCAGGTAAATATATCGTATTCGCCCGCTTCGTCTTTATTAGGAAAACCGCTCAAGCCTCCCAGCTGCCTCAATGTAGAAAAATGTTTCGCCCTGCCCGTGAGGATCTTGTGCGCATACGCCTGGTGGCCGACGTCCCACAGAAGACGGTCGCGCGGCGTGTCAAAAGAGTAGTGTATCGCTATCGCCAGTTCCACCGCGCCCAGGCTCGACGAGAGATGCCCTCCGGTCTTCGATACGGTCGAGATTATCTCTTCCCGTATCTCTTGCGCCAGAACGGGAAGTTCCGTCAGCATCAGCTTCCGCAGATCAGCGGGGCTGTTTATCGTATCTATGAGTCTTTTCATAAGTCACTATCTTTATCTTCGCCATCAGCTTCACCGTCATCATCGCCGTCGTCATCGCCGTCATCGTCGTAGTCGTAGTCGTAGTCGTCATTGCGAGGAGGCAACCATTTAATTATTGGCCGACGAAGCAATCCCGCTTTTAAAGAGATTGCTTCGTCGGACAACAGTCTGCCGACATCCTCCTCGCAATGACGAAAAACGCGAATTGTAACACAGCCTCATTGACGACGCGCGGCGCTCTATTTTTTTCTCTTCAATAAATAATCCGATATATCCTTTAGCTTTCGCGCTCTACCGCCGAATATCGCAAGCTCTTTATTGGCTGTCTCGGCCAGTCTTCTCGCTTCTATATTATCCGCGCTCTCACCGTCGATAAAATCATCCACAACCTGAAACGAGAGCCCCAGATCCAGCCCGAACCGCCCAAGCGCTTTTATCTCTCCAGTCGGCGCTCCGGCCGCTAATGCGCCTATCTTTGCCGCTGCTGAAAAAAGCTCCGCGGTCTTAAGAATATTTATTTTTTCGGCTATCATCTTCTTTTTTGCCTTGCCCCGGAATTCCAGATCGAGCGCCTGGCCTGCGACCATGCCTTCAACGCCTATCGCCCGGGATAACTCCTCTATTATTTTGATCCCCAAAGCCGGCTTTGTATTTTTAGCTATAATATTAAACGCGAGCGTCAAGAGCGCGTCTCCCGCAAGTATCGCGTTGGCCTCGCCGAATACCTTATGGCATGTAGATTTTCCGCGCCGGAGATCATCATTGTCCATAGCCGGCAGATCATCGTGTATCAAGGAATATGTGTGTACCAGCTCTATCGCTGCTGCCGCCGGAAGCGCGTCTTTTAAGCTCCCCCGGCAGACAAGAGCGGATTCTATCGTAAGGATCGGGCGGATCCTCTTGCCGCCGGAAAAGACGCTGTAGCGCATAGCCCTGCTTAAGGCGTCATCGCCTTTGGGCAAGTGCCTTTTTAAGGCTTTTTCTATCTCCGCATAGCGCGAGAAAATTTTAAGTCCCCTTTTTCTTACTCTTCGCCTTCTCTTCAACGGCGCAGAATTCATCGAACGGCTTGAGCTCAACCGAGCCGTCTTCGGACTTCATCAATATCTCGACCTTCTTCTTCGCCAGTTCGAGCCTCTTGGCGCACAATTTGGAAAGCTTGATACCTTCTTCATACCTGCCGAGAGCGTCGTCGAGCGAAAGATTGCCGCCTTCAAGGTCTTCCACTATTTTCTCGAGTTTTTTTAATGCGTCTTCGAACTTTATCTCAGCCACAACCCCTCCTTAATAGACCATCGAAATTTATAGAAATTTGTAGAAATTGATAGAAATTTATAGCTTGATCGTTGAACAACAAATTTCCTAATTTCTTAATTTCTATAAGTTTCATTGCGTTTCTATCCTATCTCTTCTACTCTGCTCTTGAATTTCCCCTGCCCCAGCCTTGTCTCAATGCAGTCGCCCGGCTTCAACGAAAGCGCCTCCTTGATTATAACACTTTCGGGCAATTTCGTCGTAATAGAATATCCTCTATTAAGTATGGATATGGGGCTGAGCGCTTCGAGCTTGCTGGTAATGCGGCTGAATCTTTCGCCGGACATATCGATCATATGGTCTATGCTAACCGACATATCTTTTCTTAAGTCATCGATGCGCTGCTGCATTTGGATCACATAATTCAGGGGCTGGCGTAAAATGTAGCTCTCTTTAAGGTTGTCGAGCCTCTCTTTTAATACGTCGAGCTTCCCGTATATCGCGTTATTCAGCCGCTCAAGCGCCGCGCTTATAAGATTTACAAGGTCCTCTTTTCTGGGTATCACGAGTTCTGCTGCCGCAGACGGCGTAGGAGCCCTGAGATCGGCCACAAAATCCGATATCGTGTAGTCTACTTCATGGCCCACCGCGCTTATAACAGGTATTTTGGATGCGAATATGGCGCGGGCGACGACCTCCTCGTTGAACGGCCACAGGTCCTCGAGACTGCCACCGCCGCGGCCGACTATCATAACATCTATGATCTTCAATTCGTTGAACTGCTTTATGGCGGCCGCTATCTCATCCTTCGCGTCGGCGCCCTGGACCTTCACCGGATTTATTATTATCTCGATATTGGCAAATCTCCTGCGGGCGATATTGAGTATATCCTGTATGGCAGCGCCGGTCGGGCTCGTCACCACGCCTATCCTCGTAGGTAAAAATGGGAGCGGCGCTTTATATTTCGGGTCGAACAAGCCCTCCTTCTCGAGCTTCTCTTTCAACTGCTGAAACTGTAACTGCAGGGCGCCTAAGCCCTTCGGCTCGAGATCCTCCACTATAAGCTGGTAGTCGCCTCTCGGCTCATAGACGCTGACTGAGCCGCGACATATTACTTTCATACCATCCGCAGGCTTAAACTTTAATTTTAGATTGGCATGCTTGAAGAAAGCGCACTTAAGCGTGGCGCCCGCGTCGCGCAGGCTGAAGTATATATGGCCGGAGGAGTGATGGACAAAGTTAGATATCTCTCCCTCCACCCATACGCCGGGGAACGACTCCTCGACTATCATGCGTATGTACTTCGTGAGTTCCGATACCGTATATATGTGCTTCTCTTTCAGCTCATTCATATTTTTCTTCATCATTGCGATCGCGCTTTAGCGCCCGAAGCAATCTCAATCAAATTTTTACGGGTCCTGCCGCGGGTTCACCTTTTGTCTTTATCGGCCCGCGGTATGGCACTGTTCATCCTGCTTTATGGGGATATGTGTGCGCTTTATAACAACTGTCTATAGCCGCCGGTCCTTTTACCGCGGGCCATATCCACCAAAAGGTTCACCCGCGTCACCCGTAAAAATTTACAACTATGGCCGCTCACAAAATCCTTTGGGCTTCT
>JAPLMG010000155.1 GCA_026387165.1 Candidatus Omnitrophota bacterium | reverse complement strand
GAAGGTATTGGCGATCTTCGGCCCGACGGATCCCAAGAAGTACGGGCCTACGGGCGAGTTCGACGCTATCATAAACAAGAACTTGTTCTGCTCGCCATGCGAAATCGCCGTATGTGAGTACGGCCACGAATGTATGAAGCTCGTATCTGCCGACGAAGTGCTCGATCGGGCTAAGATGATGATCGAAGGTTATGAATAAGAGAATAATTATCGTCAGGATGGATAGGATCGGGGATGTCGTGCTGTCGACTCCCGCCATAAAAGCGGTGCGGGATGCGTATCCGGACAGCCGCATAGCCGTCCTTGTCAGGCCGTATGCTAAAGATGTGGTGGACGGCAACCCTTACATCGATGAGGTGATAACCTACGATAGGTCAGGGAAAGAGAAGGGCCTATTAGGAAAGATCAGGTTTATCGCGGATCTGAAGAATAAAAAATTCGACCTGGCCATCATACTTCATCCTAAGAACAGTTCGCATATAATTGCATATTTGGCGGGTATACCAAAAAGATTAGGGTATGATAAGAAGTTGGGCATCTTTCTTACAAAAAAGATCCCGCATACAAAACAGTATGGACTTAAACACGAGATAGATTATGTTCTCGGCCTTTTGCGCTATATCGGTATCGAAGGATCGGATAAGAGCCTCCATATGCCGGTAAACAGGCCGAGCGAAGAGAGGATAAAGGGTTTATTCGATAAGAGCGGGATCTCGCCCAACGATCCGGTGATCGTGATCCATCCGGCAGCGAGCTGCCCATCCAGAAGATGGGCGTTGGAGCGTTTTGCAAAAGCCTCTGATGCCCTGGCCCAAATGTACGGCGTCAGGATAGTTATAATCTCCGGACCCGACGGCGATAAGATGATGGGGGATAAAGTCGCGGAATTGATGAAGTCTAAGGCCTTAAACCTTGCGGGGAAGACGAGCATATCGGATATTGCGAGCATATTGAGGAGGTCCCGGCTCTTAATATCAAACGACTCCGGCCCGGTGCACATATCGTGTGCTGTAGGCACGCCCGTGATATCGATATTCGGCCGTAAGGACAGGGGTATCTCGCCCGAACGCTGGGGGCCGGTAGGCAAGAGAGATATTGCGCAGCACAAAGACGCGGGCTGTGAGATCTGCCTGGCCCAAAATTGCAAACTCGGCTTCAAGTGCCTCGACATGATAAGTGTCGAAGACGTCCTCTCCGCCGCCGAGCAAATCCTGCGCCCACGATAATTTTTTCGCTTCAGCAGATGGGCGGCTACTTCCGGTGTCCGCCCTCCACATATCTAAACCTAAGCCTAAGTTATGGTGATCACAAGCCACCAAATATGGTGGCAGGAAAAATGTTCCCCCACACCCAGCCGTGCTATATCAACGCTATTACAGAGCTGGGTGTGGGGTCGGTCTTTTGTTCAGGATAAAAACGGGAACCTGTGGAACTCGGGCCCATGAAAGGGCCCTCATCCCGCACTTTCTTTGATAAAGCATGTGTATATAAGAAAGTGCGGGACCGCCTACTATCATCTACCAGTAATAAGCCAGTCTACTATAGCGGACATCCTCGGTTCTTTTAATTATGTAAAAATACTTAAATATAACCGTTTTTCGCTTCGCGGAACTGCCTACACGTAATAGCCAGGCAGTTTCTCCTTCACAAAAGACCTAACATTTTTATTGCGCTCACCATAACTTCGGCTTAGGTTTTGCAACGAATGCTTACAGGTGTACCTTGCAGAGTGCTGCCTGCGATGTGCCTGCCAATGCTCCAGGGCTTTGTGAGCGGCCATTAGAATTTTTTTGGCATATTGTCTATGGCAGGTTGGTGTGCAAGGATTTACGTCGAGCGAATGCAGGAACTGACTGAGGACAGCTGTTTGCTTCGTTTTGCGAAAAGCAAAACGAAAACAGCTGTCCGAAGGAATTCCTGCAAATGAGCGAGACGTAAACCGTAGCACACGGCAAAAAAATTCAGGACGCGAACAAAGACCTGGAGTGGTGGCAGGGAGAGTGTTAGCGAAGAGGCGGACACCGGAAGTTCCGCCTAAGGGTTGCGAAGGAATTTTCTTTAGTTAACTATCTTGAGTTAACTATTGCGTTGACGCGCTTGGGAGCTTCGTGATAAAATAGCGAAGTTTTGTTAAGGAAAATATAACATGACAAAGCGTATAGACCTAGCAAAGATCAAGACGATACCTCTCGACACGAGAAAGTGCAAAGTTGCAGTTAGTGACTTCGCGTCCCTGCCGAAGAAGGGCTCGTCGTTCAAGAGCTTCTACGACTCTCTTCCCAATATACTTGCGGCCCGGAACTTCAAGGACGTGGTGGACGCTATAGTTGCCGCAAAAAAGAAGAAGAGGATGGTGATCTTTATGATGGGCGCGCACGTGATAAAATGCGGGCTGTCGCCCATAGTCATAGATCTGATGAAGAGGGGCATTGTAAAACATATCGCCCTGAACGGCGCCGGCATAATCCACGATACGGAAGTGGCGATGATAGGCAGGACGAGCGAGGATGTGGGCGAGGGGATAGCCGATGGCTCATTCGGAATGGCCCAGGAGACGGCGTCGTTCATAAACGGAGCCGTAAACTACGGGTTCAGGAACGGTATAGGTATCGGCGAAGCGGTCGGCTCGCGGATAAGAAACGCGAAATCTTCGCATAAAGACAAGAGCATCCTCGCGATGGGACACAAGCTGGGAGTCCCCGTCACGGTGCATGTCGCCATAGGGACGGACATAATCCATCAGCATCCGAGTGCCTCCGGGATGGCGATAGGCGAAGGCTCTCTACTGGATTTCAAAACTTTTATTTACAGCGTCTCTAAGCTGGAGAACGGCGTAGCGGTCAATATAGGATCCGCCGTGATATTGCCGGAAGTCTTCCTGAAAGCCGTTACGGTGGCGCGCAACCTCGGATATAAAGTTCATAAATTTACTACGGCGGATTTTGATATGATAAGTCAGTACAGGCCCTATCAGAACGTCATCTTGAGGCCCACATCCGCCGGGGGCAAGGGCTATAATATTACGGGCCATCACGAGCTTATGATACCGCTTCTCTACCGTTCAATTATAGAAAAGGTTTAAATATGGGGATCAGTGATTTTAATAAATTGAAGAACGTCATAGGAAATTTTAAGAACGCTAAAGTTCTTGTTGTGGGCGATCTCATACTCGACGAATTCATATGGGGCGATGTCACGCGCATCTCTCCCGAGGCGCCGGTGCCTGTAGTATGGGTTAAGCGGGAGAGCTTTATGCCGGGCGGCGCTTCGAATGTCGCCAATAATTTAAGCTCCTTGGGTGCCTGCACATATCTTGCCGGAGTGATAGGAGCCGATGAGCGCGGCGCCATATTGAAAGGCGAGCTTGAACAGAAAAATATCGATGTGAGCGGGATCGTAGTGGACCCGTCAAGGCCCACCACGCTGAAGACCCGCGTTGTGGCGCATCATCAGCAGGTGGTGAGGATTGACAAAGAGAAGGTGGGCGGTTTAAGCGACGATCTGATAAGGCGCATTATAAAGAACACGAAAAGTATTATCGAGAAGGTGGATGCCGTGATCATAGAGGACTACGGCAAGGGAGTCATCACGCCGAAGCTGTTGAAGGAGATCGTTCCGTTCGCTAAGGAGCGTAAAAAGATAATCTCGGTAGATCCCAAGGAGGAGCATCTGATGTACTACAACGGCATAACGCTGATAACACCAAATAACCATGAAGCGTCGAAAGCCGTAGGTTTTGAGATCAAAGACTCCGCTACGCTCAAAAAAGCCGGACAGGCCATGTTGAAAAAATTTAAATGCAGGATAGCCCTGATAACGCTGGGTGAGAACGGGATGGCGGTCTTCGAGAAGGACAAGCCGATGAAGCATATACCGACGGTAGCGCAGGACGTCTTCGACGTCTCGGGCGCGGGCGATACCGTGATAGCCAGCTATACCCTCTCTCTCGCTTCGGGCGCAAACCCATTGCAGGCGGCGCATATTTCAAATTGCGCCGGGGGAATTGTCGTCGGCAAGGTGGGGATCGCCGTAGTCACTCCGGAAGAACTTATGGATAGAATAAAGAGGGAGAGAGTAAAATGAACCCCGCCCCTTCTTATGTACAGAATATAGATCTCAGGCGGGGAATATAATTATGGTTTATAAGAAAATAAATTTCAGATTTAGAATAAGAAAGGAAGGGGCGGGATGAAAGCAATAGGTGTTATCCCGGCGCGTTGGGGCTCAACGAGATTTGAGGGCAAGGTTCTGGCGGATCTTTTGGGTAAGCCGGTGGTTCAGCATGTATGGGAGAGCGCCAAGAAGGCTAAGGCTCTGGATGATCTTGTGGTGGCATGCGACGATGAGAGGATAATGAAGGTGGTTGAAGGTTTCGGCGGAAAGGCGGTCTATACTTCTGTGGATCAGCCTTCCGGCACCGACAGGCTGGCTGAAGTGGTTAACCCTATGGATGTCAGGATAGTCGTCAATATACAGGGAGATGAGCCGCTTGTAAAACCCATAATGATCGACAACCTTGTGATGGCCCTTGAAGACGAGAAGGTCGCGCAGATGGCCACCATGGTAAAAAAAATAGAAGATAACGACGAGCTCACAAATTCCAATGTCGTCAAAGCCGTATTCGATAAGAACGGCTACGCGATATAATTTTCAAGATACACCATACCGTACAACAGGACCAATACCACCGATAAAAAGAAGAAGCCGGTCTACTACAAGCATATAGGTATCTATGCGTTCACGAAAGATTTTCTCTTCACGTTCAGGAACCTGCCGAAGTCGTCCCTGGAGAACGCGGAGAAACTTGAACAGCTGCGGGTTCTCGAATACGGTTATAAGATAAAAGTGGTTGAGACGAAGTTTGATACCGTAGGCGTCGATACGCACGAAGATCTTATAAGAGTGAAAGAGATAATGCTGTCGGAGAGGTGATAACTTTTATGCCCGCGACAAAAGAGGTCAGAATAGGCAGCGTCAAGATAGGCGCCGGTAATCCTCTCGTCCTTATGGCCGGGCCATGCTCTATAGAGTCCGAGTCGAGCGCTATGCGCCACGCCAGGGCCCTAAAGGATATCACCGGACGTCTCGGCATTTCATTTGTGTATAAAGCGAGCTATGACAAAGCCAACCGCACCTCGATAGATTCTTTCCGCGGCCCGGGACTAAAGAAGGGGCTTAAGATATTAAAGAGCATTAAAGAAAAGTTGGGCGTTCCGGTATTGTCTGACGTCCACTGCAAGGAAGATGTAAAAGAGGCCGCCAAGGTGCTCGACATGATCCAGATACCCGCGTTTCTCTCGAGGCAGACGGACCTTATTCTCGCTGCCGCGAGGACGGGTAAGGCAGTGAATATCAAAAAGGGGCAATTCCTGGCGCCATGGGATATGCGCCACATAGTTAAGAAGATAGAGTCCGTGGGGAATAAGAATATAGTGCTTACCGAAAGGGGCGTCAGCTTCGGTTACAATAATCTAGTGAGCGACTTTAGGAGCGTTCTCATCATGAAGGATCTCGGGTATCCGGTTGTATACGATGCCACCCATTCCGTGCAGATGCCGGGCGGCTTGGACGACAGGTCGGGCGGCGAAAGACGTTTTATTCCGTATCTTTCCATGGCGGCTGTGGCATGCGGGGTCAACGGAATATTTGTGGAAGTCCACGAGGATCCAGATAAGGCGTTGAGCGACGGGCCGAACATGATTAAATTGAATGAGCTCGAAGCTATGCTCATGAAGTTAAAGAGGATAGAGAGGGCCTGCCAAACAGCCGGCAGGTAAACGGTAAAGCGATGTCTCGAGAGATAGCAAAGAGAGTATTGCGGATCGAGCGGGACGCTCTGTCGAGCCTGATAAACAGGATAGACTCGAACTTCGAAAGAGTGGTCAACGCCATCTACAATATAGAGGGAAGAGTCATAGTCACCGGCATGGGTAAGCCCGGTTTCATCGCGCAAAAGATATCGGCCACACTTTCTTCTACGGGGACACCTTCATTATATCTCCATCCCGCCGAGGCTTTACACGGCGACCTCGGCAGAGTCACAAAAGACGATCTCATACTCGCTCTCTCCAATTCGGGCGAGACGGAGGAGATGGTGAAGTTTCTGCCCATAGTAAGGAAGATAGGGGCTAAGCTCGTAGCCATGGTAGGCAATACCGGCTCAACTTTAGCTAAGAATGCGGATTATATAATAAACACGTCGGTGAAAAGGGAGGCATGTTCGTTGGGATTAGCGCCGACGACTTCAACGACCGCCATGCTCGCGATGGGCGACGCTCTCGCCATAGCGTTATTGGAGAAGAAAGGTTTTAAGGCCAAGGACTTTGCTCTATTTCATCCAGGCGGGATACTCGGGAAGCGCCTGATATTGACCGTGGAAGATATCATGAGGAAGGGCAGGGAGAACCCTATAGTGAATGAAGACTATACAATAAAGAAAGTCCTGTTAGCGATAACGAAGGCGCGCGCCGGAAGCGCCAGCGTCGTAGACGCCAAAGGGAAGCTCACCGGCATATTTACAGACGGAGACCTGAGGCGCCATCTGGAGTCGCAGCCCGATCTCATAAATAAAAAAGTTAAAGACTTTATGACTAAGAATCCCACCACGATAAAGAAAGAGAGATTGGCCGCGGAGGCGTTCGACATGCTACGATCTAAAAAGATAGACGAGATCCCGGTAGTCGATGATAAGAAGAGGCCCGTTGGCCTTCTCGACGTGCAGGACCTGTTGAAAGCGGGCCTCGTATGATAAGCAGCGAGACAGTAGAAAGAGCGCGCCGCGTAAAATTACTCATAACCGATATCGACGGCGTTATGACGGACGGCCGCATCGTCTACAGTGTTTACGGCGATGAATTGAAGTTCTTCGACGTGACGGACGGATTCGGCATATCGCTTCTCTATAGAGTAGGCATAAAGACTGTGATAATCACCGCGAAGAAGTCGCGCATCGTAAAGCTGCGCGGGCGCGACCTTAAAGTCGCGAAGGCCTACGCGGGGTTTCCGGACAAGCGCGTTCCTTTTAACGACGTCCTTAAAAGATTCAAAATTCCAGCCCAAGATATCTGCTTCATAGGCGATGATCTGATAGATGTGCCTATACTGAAGCAGGTAGGATTCGCTGTCTCGGTCCCGAACGGCATGGAAGAGGTCAAGGCCGTCTCCCATTATATCACTACCAAATCCGGCGGCCGCGGGGCGGTGCGCGAGATCTGCGAACTAATCCTCAAGTCCCAGGACAAATGGGACGAAGCGACTTCCAGATACTTCAAGTAATTTCCCTCTCTCTAGTACAAAGTTTTTTGTTCACGGCTTGACTTTTTTTATTTCAACCCATAGGCGAAACTTCCGGTGGCCGCCCTCCGCTGACGCAAATTCACATTAGGCATGTGAATTTGCTATGGAAAAATTCTGACAAAAATTTAGCTTCTTTCAGGAATCTAAATTTTTTTCTGTACCGCCATAAGGTGTCAGAATTTTTGACATCAGCGTCGGGCTGGGCCACCGAAAGTTCCGCCTTCCATGAGAAGAAACCGAATGGGGTCAAGCGCTTTTTAGGCAGGCACCTGGCACTTATTGACTATGGCAGGCGGACCTTGCGGGGTACCGCCTGAAGCGGCGTCAAAAATTTTGATACATTATGGCAATCCAGAAAGGCCGGACAAACTGCCCAATAGAACACTAATTGGCAGGTTGGACGGCCATCAAAATTTTTCCGAGCAAATTTACTTGCCCAATGTAAATTTGCGTCCGCTGAAGGCGGGCCCCGCAAGGTCCGCCTTCAGCAACATTCTTGACAAGCATATGATAGTATTATATAGTTATATCTTCCATGAGACACAAATACAGGAGGTACTTCCTATATTACCTCGGAAGAGTTGCCGCGTCCTTAGCATACCTGCTGCCCATCAGGATTGCTTCAGCAATTGCTGCGTTTTTTGGCAGGTGCGCATTTTTTCTTCTTCCTAAATATAGAGATATAGCAATAGATAATCTTACTCATGCCTTCGGTAGTGAAAAGACTCCGGGTGAGATCAGGCACATTGCCGGAAAAGTATTTGAAAACCTTGGCAGGAACGCGGCCGAACTTATCAATTTTCCGAAGATAAACAAGGAAAACATAGACCGTTTTATAAAGATGGAGGGCATTGACATTGTTGATGGTTCTTTCGCAAGAGGGAAGGGCACGATAATATTAGGATCCCACTTTGGTAATTGGGAGCTCCTCGGCCTGACATTCCGTGTCAAAGGTTATCCGGGATCAACCATAGGCAGGAAGATATACTTCTATAAGTACGATAATTGGCTGAATCACTTGAGGAGAGAGCAGGATATCAATGTTATCTACCGCGATGAATCTCCGAGAAAGATGCTAAAAGTTTTAAAGGATAATAAGATATTGGGTATAGTCGCGGATCAGGATGTCGATTCTGTTGAAGGTGTCTTTGTGAATTTTTTCGGAAGGCCCGCCTTTACGCCGGTAGGGCCGGTAGTTCTGGCCCGCGCCACGGGGGCCAGTCTCGTGCCGACTTTTGTGATACGCAAGCACGGCCACCACCGTTTTATTATAGAAAAACCGATAGAATTGGTTGATACCGGAAATAAGGAAGCTGATCTCGTTACAAATACCCAGAGATGGTCGGATGTCATAGAATCTTATATCAGAAAGTATCCCGATCAATGGGTGTGGATGCATCGGCGGTGGAAAACACAACGGGTAAAGAAATAACAATGTCCAAATCCGAATGCCAAATGAATTCCCAATTCACAATTCCCAAATTAGGTATTGGATCATTGGGATTTCATTTGTCATTGAGACATTGGACATTGGTCATTGTTTCATGTATCTTGGTTATTTTTCATTGCTTATTGATATCGGGCTGCGGCAGGAAAGAGCCGCCGAAAACTCCTCCCGCGGCGAGCGTCAGGCCTGAGAAAGAGGGCGCCGCCGGGAAAGGGCAGCCCGGTGGCGTTGAACACAAGGTGCTCTCATTCAACCTTGAGGGCATGACCGAAAAAGGCGAAAAGAAGTGGGAGGTCATAGGTAGGACCGCAAAATCGATATCGGAGAACGAGATCCATATCGGAAATATAGTGGCAAGGACCTACGGAACCGATGAAGCCGTTATTACAGCGGACCGGGGAGTTTATGATAAGTCGAAAAATAATGTGAGGCTCCGTGAGAACGTGGTAGCGACCATCGAAAATGCGGGCTCGACCTTAAAAGATCAGATGAGTCTTTCTCCGTTCCCGGGAGATCCCGCGAAGAACGATGCCGCGAAAGATGCGGCGTCAAAGCCTAAAGAGAAGAAGAAGATCGTAATAACATGTGACGGTGAGGTTGAGTTCGACTACGCTAAGAACCTGGCGTACTTTAATGATAATGTGAAGGTCAGGAGCTCCGACGGCGATATAGACGCCGATAAGATCACCGTCAACCTGAACCCCGGCACAAAGAAGATAAATGATATTGTGGCGCAGGGGCATGTAAAGATAACTCAGCGTGATAATGTCGCTTATGGCGACAATGCAAGCTACAATGAAGCGGATAGTAAGGTTTCTATAAGCGGAAACTCAAAGATAGTTATCGTCCAGGATGGAGATAACGTGATCAAAGACGCTTTCGCGGGGAGATGATATGCATCTATTAGAGACGACCGGTTTGATGAAGACTTACGGCAAGAGGTGTGTAGTAGAATCTGTGGACATCAATATCAAGAGAGGCGAGGTCGTGGGGCTTTTGGGGCCCAATGGAGCCGGCAAGACCACCACCTTTTACATGATAACAGGTTTGATAGCCCCGGACCGCGGAAGGATAGTCTTTGACAGGCAGGATATAACCGGCATGCCGATGCATATGCGCGCGCGTTCAGGTATCGGATATCTCTCCCAGGAGCCGTCGATCTTCAGAAAATTGACGGTCGAGGAGAACATAATGGCGGTTCTCGAGACGCTCGACTTTTCCCCGCGTGAACGTAAGAGAAGATGCGACGAGCTGCTGAACGAGCTTAAGACAACGCACCTCAGAAAGAACATGGCATATACGCTTTCAGGAGGAGAGAAGAGGCGCGTAGAGATCACCAGGGCGCTCGTTACAAATCCGATGTTCATTTTA
>JAPLMG010000215.1 GCA_026387165.1 Candidatus Omnitrophota bacterium | reverse complement strand
CGCAGCCTGGAAAAATATTTTCTTCATATGATAGGGGAAGAAGATGTCTAATATATTAACGCTTGCAGGCGGCGTATTTAAAGAAATTGAAAGGCGCAAAGATATATATCTGATATTCGCCCTTCTTCTTATCATACTGGCATATTCAGCGTCGCTTTCGTTTGGTGGAGAGTCTAATTTTCAGAGGTATTTTAAAGAGATAGGCATATCCTTTACATACATATTCTCTGTTATAATAGCGGTTACATTCGCCTCAAGGCAGATCCCGCAAGAAACCGAGACTAAATCCATATATCATATACTTGCGCGTCCTGTATCCAGGTTTGAATTTATCATCGGGAAATTTCTCGGGGTATTTTCTGTTTCGGCGGCAAGTTTCTTTATATTTTATTCGGTTTATGGCGCGTCGTTGTTATTACGAAAAGATGCTGTGCCGCCTATTCTTTTTGCCGAAGGATTTATTCTGCACGTTTTTTTATTGGCTTTCTTCTCGGCGCTGACAATATTGCTCTCATTATTTTTAAGCGCGGCTTCCAACGCTATAATATCGCTGGTCATCTATTTCGGCACAAACTGGTTTGGCGCGACATTTCCGGCGTATATTTATCTTCCTCATCCTGAATTACTTGATATAAGAGACAAGATAATCCACTCCTGGGATATTGTTCCCGCATGGGCGATGAGCCTTTTGGCTCTATACGCGCTGGCATATACGGCGCTATTTCTTTTTTTAAGCTATGCGGTATTACGCAGGCGAAACCTATAGCATGGCAAAAATAAAACAGAGCATACTGATATCCTATATCGTGCTTCTGTATGCCGCAACGCTTCCGCCGGCGGCTTCTTTCAATAAATCATTTTTAGAGAATAAAAAAGAGCCGGATATTTTACAGAATATGTTCGGCGGCATGCGTTCATTTGTCTCCGATTGGGCTTTTATGAAAGCCGAAGAATATCACCATCGCGGGCTTCCTTTTAAGGGAGCCGCGGCATATCATGAAGGCAAGTCCACGCTGATGGCGGAGGAGGCGCTCGGAGCCGGGACGCACGAGCACCACCATGCCGAAAGCGGGGAAAAAACGGATATTTTTTCCAGAGTTCAGGCTCTGGTAAAGGTGACCGAAGATTCGCACCTTACCCCGTCGCAGGAGAAGGAAGTGCTGCCGTGGTTTTATACAGAGGTAATGTTCAATCCTCATGATATACGCGGATATGTGCTGGGAGGATATTGGTTGGGAAGTATGGGAAGATACGAAGAAAGCCTGAAATTCCTGAAGGAAGGCCAGATGAACAATCCGAACTCCGCGCAGATACTCACATCTATCGCCAAGCTTTACTACCGTAATAATAGGTACGAGAATGCCGTTTCCTGTCTGGAGCGGTCGCGTGTATTATGGCTCAAAGCCGCGCCGCCTAATCTTATAACCAATCAATATATGGAGGGCGACAGATTAGAGACATTCGATCTATTGGGAAACTTATATGAAAAACAGGAGCGATATGAAAAGGCTCTCGAGGCGTACAGCCAATTGCTTACTTTCGGGCAGCTCCCGGCAGTCGAAAAAAAGATTATCAGGTTGAAAAATATGACAAAGGCGGTAAAGTAGAAGCATGATAATAACAAGGCAGAAAGAATTAAAAGAAAGCCGCGAAAGTGAAGCTGGAGCTCGCAAAGCACAGAAAGGCGATAGAGTCCTCCGACGCTATCTTAGTTCTCGCCTGCGGGCTCGGCATACAGTCGGTGAAAGAGAACATGCGCGTCCAAAAGCCGGTCCACGTCGGCTGTGATACTCTCTTTATGGGCGCAATAGACTCGGGCGGCTCATTTTTGGAGAGATGCTCAGCCTGCGGGGACTGCGTGCTCGAGCAGACAGCCATGATCTGCCCCATCACCCGCTGCCCCAAGGGCCTGATCAACGGGCCATGCGGCGGGCAGAATAAAGGCAAGTGCGAGATCGATAAGGATATGGATTGCGCGTGGATACTCATATATAACGAACTCAAAGTACAGGGCAAGCTCCACCTCCTCAAAGAGAAGCGTCCTCCGAGAGATTATTCTAAATCTTCTAAGCCCCGACAGCTGAAGCTGGCATAAATTTTTACCTCAACCCTTAGCGTAACTTCCGGTCTCCGCCTTCCGCTGACGTAAATTGGCATTAGGCATCACTGCTGTCCAAGTTAGCCTGTCTGTCATTCCCGCGCAAGCGGGAATCCAGACGAGGATTGTTTATGGATGCCCGCCCTTCGACTTCGCTCAGGGCATGCTTTCGCGGGCATGACGTGATTTAGTATCTCAAAATAAGTTTCTCGACGAGTATGCAATGTTAATTTGGACGCAAGTGATTAGGCATGCCAATTTACTATGTAAAAATTCTGACAAAATTTTAACTTCTTTCAGGAATTTAAAATTTTTTCTGTATCGCCATCCTTCGACAAAAGCTCAGGATG
>JAPLMG010000307.1 GCA_026387165.1 Candidatus Omnitrophota bacterium | reverse complement strand
CTTGCAGTTTATGAAGGACAAGGATGGTTTTGCCTTCAAAAAAAGGTTTTTCCTCTCTGACTTCAACATATGGATCCATTCGTATTTCATCAACATATAAAGTACTATTTCTAATTCGCTCCGCCACATTATGAAGTTCGTCAATTTTATTACAATACGTATCCGAGCCTGTTGCATAACCCCTTTATAAATTGAGTGATATGGTAAGATATCGTTAGCTATTAGAAGGGGGCAACTATGGCATACAACTTGATTGAGTGCAACAGGGAGCAAATGTACCTGATGCCGGTGAGCATAGAGGCATGGCTATCAGAGGGGCATTTGGCATGGTTCATTTTGGACGCAGTAGAAGCTATGGATATATCGAAGTTCTATCTCAAATATAGGGCAGATGGGTGTGGCCGTGCGGCGTATGACCCGCAGATGATGGTGTGCCTGCTGCTGTATGCCTATTGCCTGGGTGTGCGCTCCTCACGGCAAATAGAACAGGCCTGTGAAGTGGATATAGCTTTTCGTGTAATCACCGCGAACCAGCAGCCGGACTACTCTACAGTTTGCCGTTTCCGGTCGCAGAATGAAAAGGAACTGGGGATGCTGTTCACCGAGGTGCTGCGTCTGTGTGCGAAGGCGGGATTGCTGAAGGCAGGGATAGTGGCATTGGACGGAACAAAGATCAAAGCTAACGCAGCTCTTTCTGCCAACCGAAGTGATGCACATATTGAAGCGGAGGTTAAGAAGATGTTAACCGAAGCGAGGGAGAAGGATGAGGAAGAGGATCGGCTATTTGGGAAGGACTCCCGTGGGGATGAAATGCCTGAAGAACTCAAAGACAGAAAAGGCCGGCCGGCACGATTAAAGGAATGCTTGGAACGATTGGCACGGGAGAAGGAGGAGAAGATACAGTGTCAGGCTGAAAAGATTGAAAAACGCATTTTAGAAGAGGAAGCCCTGGGACATAAAAAGAGGGGGCGTAAACCGAAGGAAGTTGCAAGGGTAATGCAGGAGGAAGCAAAGACAAAAGCGAATGTAACTGACCCTGAGAGCCGTATCATGAAAACAAGATCGGGGTATATTCAAGGATACAACGCGCAGGCAGTGGTAGATAGAGGGCAGATAATTATCGCAGCAGATGTGACACAGGAAGAGAACGACGTGCACCAATTGCACCTGATGACAGAACAGGCACAGCAGGAACTCAAGGCAGTGGGAATAATTAAGGGGATAAGGATTGGGTTGGCGGATGCAGGGTACTGGAGCGAAGACAACATAGTAAACTCCTTACCCACAGACCCTGAGTATCTGATAGCAACAGCGAAAGACTGGAAACAAAGGGAAGCAATGCGAGAGCAAGAGGCGCCACGAGGCAGAATACCTCAGCAACTATCGATACGTGAGCGGATGGAAAGAAAACTGCTAACGAAAAGCGGGAGGGCGCTGTACAAACTGCGCGGCCAAATAGTCGAGCCGGTGTTTGGTCAGATCAAAGCGGTGCGCGATTGTGATACATTTATGCGGCGTGGCCTTGAGGCGGCTCAGAATGAATGGCGGCTGATTTGCGCAACCCATAACTTGCTCAAGCTATTCCGTGGCAACCACGGCTTCTGTGCCTCGATATCACCGGCAGTTGCAGGATAATAGACATGAAAAATACATTAATGCCGCCGGTGACGTAAAAATTGTTGCAAAATCAATCAGATTATCCGCCGGGTAAAACTGGAGATGCCTATTCAGTTTATCACCAAAAGGTTTGTGCAACAGGCTCATATGTCCGCAGGTATAAGTCGTATTTTGCTATACGGTGTATTTTGCTGAAAAAATCATTATCGGCCCTGCTTATTTAACGCTTAATCTAAGGATAGACGTAAAATGAACCTGAATATATCTATGGTCTCACGGCGGGCTCTATTGCCATTGTGGCTGTATTTTATCGCTATTACTGCAGCCGAATTATTAACCGTATATGTTTACCCGATAGTGGGCGTGATTACTTATAGCATAATGCTCATTGCATTTTTTATTCAATCGGTTTTTGTTACCGATAGCAGACAGCGGAACCTGGTGCTGGCTTTATGCTTGGTTCCCCTCGTCCGCATTCTTAGCCT
>JAPLMG010000192.1 GCA_026387165.1 Candidatus Omnitrophota bacterium | reverse complement strand
ATAAAGAGATGTTTATCGATTATGTGAAGAACGGGGTCGCCGATTTATTAAAGGAAGCACAATGACAGAAATATTCATAGGTCTTGCGTCAGCGTTGTGGTTAGGCATATTAACTTCAATAAGCCCTTGCCCTTTGGCCAGTAATGTGGCCGCCATATCTTTTCTGTCTAAGAAGATAACTCATCCGGCGCTTGTCTTTAATTCAGGGTTGGCATATACGCTGGGGCGGATGGTTTCTTACGCGATCCTGGGATGGATCATCATCGGTTCTCTCTTAAGCGTTCCCCAAGTTGCCCAATTTCTACAGAAATACATGGGTAAGGCTCTGGGCCCGCTATTAATTCTTACCGGGCTTATTTTGCTAGAAATAATTACTATTCGCTTGCCGGGAGTGTCGCTTTCACAAAAACATCATAATAGGCTTGCGGAATCCGGCGCGCCGGGCGCCTTTTTGCTCGGCTTTATCTTTGCTATGGCGTTTTGCCCTATTTCCGCGGCGTTATTCTTTGGGAGCCTTATTCCTTTAGCGATTAACAGCAAGAGCGGTATCATCCTGCCGTTTATTTATGGAATTGGCACAGGGTTACCGGTTCTCGCATTTGCTGTTGCAATCGCCTTAGGTGTGACATCCCTGAGTCATTGGTTTCACAAAATTACCCAACTTGAATACTACGCCCGTAAGATCACTGGAGCCGTATTTATCATAGTAGGGCTGTACTATACGGGGATATATATTTTTAGATTATTTTAGGGTGCGCTATTGGAAATAGACAAGAGTAAGCAGTATGAAATTATCGTTTTTCCGAATCAAGACGAAGGATTAAAAGCCCAGAGGGTACTGGTTACCAAAAATATCGATTATAAGCATATTTCGACCTTAGCGGTAGCGGTGTCGGAAAAGTATCGGCAGGAAATTTGCCGTATTCTTATTGATAATGGTGTACCGATAACCGGTTACTACAAGTTTTTATACCGTGATTACGAAGAGGATCTTTTAAATAGGGCCCAGGCATATAAGGCGTCGCCATCCGAAGGAGAGTTTCTAAAGACCATCACGCTTTGCTACGTCGCCCCCTGCATGGCCGATGAGAAAAAGATACGCCTTATAGCGTATTTCGATCGCGACATAACGGAACTCCTGCCATATCTTAATGCGGTAATAAAAGGGGCTTCATATAATAAAAATGCTTCCATACTGACATATGCCAAAGAACGCCGCCTTATCAACCTCTATAGTATTAAGGTAACTATTGCTAAGGCAAGCGACATTATTGATGCATGGATGATATTGGATGAGGTTAAGAAGCTGATAAATGATACATATCGCCGCCGGGATACCATAAAACCGAACTACGAAGAAAAGGTCAAGGTAACCGCCCTTCAGATTTACGGCTGGCTCCCAAAGACAAATTGCAGAGCATGCGGCGACGCGACTTGTCTTGCCTTTGCGTGCAGGCTTTTACTGGGAGAACAGAAACTCTCAAAATGCGCGCCTCTGTCAACAGAATCAAAATTTTCCGAGAATAAAAAAATCATGCAGGAGATGGCAGAAGCATTAGGTGTTGCGTGATGAAGAAGAAGGAGATGGGTATGAGCGAAGGTATTATTAAGAAGCTATCGTTTCTGGACAGGTTTTTGACGGTATGGATTTTTCTGGCTATGGCCTTAGGCGTGGGGTCAGGATATTTCTATCCACAGATCGTGAGTTTCTGGGATAAGTTCCATGCTGGGACTACTAACATCCCGATCGCCATCGGCCTTATTCTTATGATGTATCCGCCGCTTGCCAAGGTGAAATATGAAGAGCTGGCAGACGTCTTTAAAGACGTAAAGGTCCTGGCGCTTTCGCTTGTGCAAAACTGGATTATCGGCCCGGTATTGATGTTTGTCCTGGCGGTGGTCTTCTTAAGGAATTACCCTGAATACATGGTGGGGCTGATCATGATAGGGATCGCCCGCTGTATCGCTATGGTGATTGTCTGGAATGAGCTTGCCGGGGGAGACACAGAATATTGCGCGGGGCTCGTCGCCTTCAATTCGATCTTTCAGGTCCTCTTTTATTCCGTTTATGCGTGGATCTTCATCACCATATTGCCGCCGCTTCTCGGGCTTAAAGGTGTGGCCGTGGATGTTACAATACGTCAGATCGCCGAGAGCGTATTTATTTATCTCGGTATTCCTTTTATAGCCGGCATACTGACCCGCTTTATTGGTCTTAAACTAAAAGGAAGAGAGTGGTATGAAAAAGTCTTTATCCCGCGCATAAGCCCTATTACGCTTATAGCCCTTCTGGCAACGATCGTGATCATGTTTTCGCTCAAAGGAGAGTATATCGTGCGCATTCCGCTCGACGTGGTTCGCATAGCGGTTCCGCTGCTCATATATTTTGTTGTAATGTTCCTGGTTTCATTCTTCATGTCAAAAAAGTTAGGCGCCGGATATAATAAAAGCGCGACGCTCTCTTTTACCGCGGCGAGCAACAATTTTGAGCTCGCTATCGCTGTAGCCGTAGCGGTATTTGGCATCAATTCCGGCGCAGCCTTTGCCGCGGTTATCGGTCCCTTAGTTGAAGTGCCGGTGCTTATAGGCCTGGTAAACGTAGCGCTATATTTTAAACGAAGATGGTAAGCTTTGTGAACTTTGTACCGTTTGGCCCGCCTGCCGGCAGGCAGGGAAATCAAACCTTTACAGTGTTCCCTTAGTCAAAATAAATAAAATTAAATACCCGGTAGATTGTGGTAGCAAAATTTTAAAATCTAGTATAGAATAAACCAGTATGGGGAGGCCGTATAGCGGCCTGAGAATTTTGCGTTTTAAGCGGAAGACCCAATGAACCTGATCCGCCTTCGCATTCAATGAGAAATAGGCTAAATGCTTCGGCGGATCCGACGAAGCTCAAACGCGAAAGCATTTGAGCGAAGGCGGACTGGGTAATGCCAGCGTAGGGAAGTTTAAAAAGTTTTAAACCCTTATGTTATGGCATAAGGGTTTTTTATTGAATTAAAAGGAGGGGGATAAAGATGAAGCTGGATGAAGTGAAAATATCAAAAGCCATAATAGAGGCATATAAGGAGAAGCTTGTCGGTTCTCTTGATATAGATGTAGCTATAGTCGGGGCCGGACCGGCGGGCATGGCAGCGGCTTATTACCTTGCCAAAGAGAAGAAGAAAGTATCCATATTTGAGAGGAAGCTTTCCGTCGGCGGAGGTATGTGGGGAGGCGGAATAATGTTCAACGAAATAGTGGTGCAGAAGAAAGCCAAAGAGCTGCTCGACGAACTTGATGTCAGGACGCGCCCTTATGAGGAAGGCTATTATCTTGCCGATTCGATCGAAGCCGTCTCTACGATATGCTCGAAAGCCGTTAAGGCCGGAGCAAAGATATTTAACCTGATGAGCGCGGAAGACGTAATGGTAAGAGAAAAGCGTGTTTGCGGCCTTGTCCTGAACTGGACGGCGGTAGAGACGGCAAAGCTTCATGTGGACCCTATTACCATGAGAGCGAAATTCGTTGTTGACGCCACGGGCCATGCCGCCGAAGTTGTCCGCATAGTTGAGAAGAAATCAGGTATAAGGCTGAAGACAAAGACCGGGAAATGTCTCGGTGAGGGGTCCATGTGGGCAGAAGCGGCCGAGGAGATGATAGTTAAAAATTCAAAAGAAGTCTGCCCCGGACTTTATACATGCGGCATGTGCGCGAATGCCGTATTCGGCGGTCCGCGCATGGGGCCCATATTTGGCGGAATGCTATTATCCGGAAGGAAGGTGGCAAAAGATTTAATCGATTCGGGAAAATAGGGACACGTACCATTTTTCCAGCCTTTCTCTAATTGAAAATTGGTACATGTCCCTATTTTTAGTGGTATAATATGCGCATGAACCCCGCCCCTCCTTTAATTAGTTTAACAGAGAACCTATTAAAGAAAAGAAAAAGATGAAGAGGATAGGCCTTCTGACGAGCGGCGGCGATGCGCCGGGAATGAACGCGGCCATACGCAGCGTAGTCCGAACCGCAATTTATTACAAGATGGAAGCCATTGGCATCTTCAGGGGTTATGACGGCCTTATCAATGAGGAGATGAAGATCCTCGATCACAGGTCAGTATCAAACATAATTAATAGGGGCGGAACTATCCTCAAGACCGATCGAAGCGATAAATTCAGGACGGTGGAAGGCAGGCGGCGCGCCTACGAGGCGATAAAGAAGAACGATATAGACGGCCTCGTCTTGATAGGCGGCGACGGTACTTACCGCGGAGGATATATTTTTAATAAAGAATGTGGCGTGCCCTGTATAGGCGTGCCGGGAAGCATCGATAACGACATTAACGGCACCGACTATACCATAGGATCCGATACCGCGGTCAATACCGCTCTCGAAGCGATAGATAAGATAAGAGATACGGCCACGAGCATGGAGCGCATATTTATCGTGGAATTAATGGGGCGCTCTTCCGGATACATAGCTATAAATGCCGCGTTGAGTGGCGGCGCGGAAGATGTCCTGATCCCGGAAAGAAAATACGATATGCGGCAATTATGTCAGGATATAGTTGCGGGCAACCTGAGAGGAAAGGTGAGCTGGATCGTCATTGTTGCCGAAGGCGTAGCTAAGGCAGGCGACATAGCCAAAATAATCACCGAAACCACAACTCTTGAAACGCGCGTAGTGACTCTCGGGCATATTCAAAGAGGAGGCTCTCCCACGGCAAAGGATAGGATACTTGCGACCAGGCTGGGATCAGAAGCGGTTAACCTTTTAAGAAAAGGTATGAGCGCAAAGGCGGTCGGAGTGATCGGCAGTAAATTAAATATTGTAAGGCTCGGATCCGCGGTTACAAAAAGAAGTACCGCCGTCAACTCTCTGTACAGGCTTATCAAGATATTAACTTAGTCATAGGGATATGAATATACTGTTTCCCGTTATCCTGGGGATGATCCTGCTTGCGGCAGGATATTTTTTCTACGGCATTATATTATCCAGGCTGTTGAGCTTGCGCCACGATTTCAAAACTCCCGCTCACGAATTCAGGGACGGCCTCGACTTTGAACCCGCCAATAAGTTCTATCTCTTAGGCCAGCATCTCTCCGCCATAGCGGCAGCAGGTCCCATCGTTGGGCCTATTCTCGCCGGCATGTGGTTTGGATGGGTGCCGACATTCCTGTGGATAATCTTCGGAGGGATATTTATCGGTGGAGCCCACGACATGATCACCATAGTGGCTTCCATAAGGCATCAGGGCAAGTCTGTCGCCGAGGTCATCAAGACCAACATGTCGAGGCGCGCATTCACGCTATTTCTGCTATTTCTATGGTTCTCCCTCGTATACATAATCACCGCATTTACCGACATAACCGCGAGCACTTTTATAGATGAGGTGCGGGGCGCGTCAGTAGCTTCCGCCTCGATGATGTATCTTGTGCTCGCGCTTATAATGGGCATAGCATTAAAAATATTTAAACCGTCGCTTTTGATCGCTACCCTGGTATTTTGTCCTGTCGTCTTTCTTTGCATATATCTCGGGCAATTCATGCCGCTCAAGATGCCTTCTCTCCCGGGTTTCGATATGCGCGTTACATGGGATATAGCGCTGATCGGCTATTGCTTCATTGCCGCCGTAATTCCCGTATGGCTCTTGCTGCAGCCAAGAGGTTACCTGGGAGGGTTCTTCCTGACACTTACAGCCGGATTAAGCTTTGTAGGCATATTGATAGGCGGCATTACGCAAAATCTTACGATCCAATGCCCCGCCTTTATAGGATGGTTCAATCCGGGAGGCTTTCCGATGCTGCCCATCCTCTTCATTACGGTGGCTTGCGGCGCGTGTTCAGGGTTCCACGCCATAGTTGCTTCCGGCACCACTTCAAAGCAGATATCCAATGAGACCGATTCAAAACTGATCGGGTACGGCGGTATGCTTCTGGAGAGTTTTGTCGCCATAATAGCGCTGTCGACGGTCCTTATTCTTAGCTCCGGGCAATTTCACAAGCTTAAGGATCCCGGCATGATCTATGCCAACGGCATCGCGGTATTTTTGGGCTCACTCGGCATTAGTAAGGAGTTCGCGCTGAATTTCGCTCTTCTTGCATTTGCCACTTTCGTATTTGATACTCTGGACGTGGCGACGAGGCTTGGACGGTATATATTCGAGGAGCTTACCGGCTGGCGCGGCCTTGCGGCGCCTTACCTTGCCGCTCTTATAACATTGATATTGCCGGCATTCTTTGTCACAAGAAAGATGGTCGATGCCCAAGGTAATAGCGTTCCGGCGTGGCAATATTTCTGGACAATATTTGGAGCCAGCAACCAGCTTCTCGCGGCCGTGGTTCTCTTAGGATTAAGCGTGTGGCTTTTCAATAGCAAGCTGAAGTACATGATCACGTTGCTTCCGGCATTATTCATGATGACAGTTGCCGTGACATCGCTCTTCTTCATATTGAAGACCTTCACCCTTAATCCTGTTTCCATAACGGGTTTGGTGTTGCTTATTTTGGCGGGGATGCTTATAATAGAAGCATCAAAAGTATTTTTTAAAGACAAGGCCCCTCATAAACATAAGTGACCCATGAATAAAAAATTTTTACTGATAGGTTCAGGGAATTTTGTTAATGAGATAAAGCCCGCTTTATCCGGCCTTGCGCTGGAGATCGAGATAGCCAATGAGCTTGCCCATATCCGTTCGAAATTAAAGAAAAAAGAGATAGACCTGATAATACTGGACGGCGATTCCGTTAAAGACTCCCTGCCGATCGTTCAGAGATCAAAGGTAAATTTCGTGGTCCTCTCAAGTAAAAGAAATATCCAATCCGTCTCGCGCGCCAGAGCCGCCGGAGCCTCCGACTATATTTTAAAGCCGTACAATACGCGCGAACTGAATCTCAGGCTTAGCGCCGTCATGAACGATAAGATGAGAGTCTCCTGCATAGGCGGCGGAACGGGGCTCTTTAACCTGTTAATGGGGCTCAAGAACGTTCCCGGATTAATTCCGTCTTCGATAGTAAGCATGACGGATGACGGCGGTTCTTCCGGGCGGTTGAGAGAATCGTTCGGCATCCTTCCGCCGGGCGATGTCAGGCGCTCGCTCGTCGCGCTCTCAAACGCTCCCGAAGTGATGAACGAAATAATGACATACCGTTTTGACAGAGGGAGCTGTTTCACCGGGCATAATCTCGGGAATCTGCTCTTAACGGCGCTGGCGAAGATAAAGGGCTCGATGTCCAACGCCGTAAGCGGCCTGGGAGATGTGCTGAATATCCAGGGAATAGTCTATCCCATATCGCATACCAAATCAAGATTATGCGCCCTCTTCGAAGACGGAAGGATCGTAAAAGGAGAGAGCAATATAGATCTTTGCAGGAACAGGCCTTCGGAATTACGGATAAAGGACTGCTGGCACGAGCCGGAGTCGAAATGCGATATCAGCGCGTATTCTTCCATCATCAATTCCGATTTTGTCGTAATGGGTACCGGCGATATCTTTACAAGCTTAAGAACAAATCTCCTCATAAAGGATATAAGGAAGGCTATCACGGAGACTCGGGCGAAGAAGATATATATATGCAATTTGATGACCAAGCCCGGCGAAACTTCGAATTTTGACGCCCTGGACCACATTAAGGAAATATTGAAGTATCTTAAGGGAGACTGCCTCGACCATATCGTGATCTCCGATAATAATAAGTTCTCGAGAGATTCCATATTAAGATATTCCAAAAAAGTGCAGTTCCCTGTGGAAGTGGGGGACCTGAGGGAAATAAAAAAGATCACAAAAGCTAAGATCGTCGTAGCGGATGTCGCTCACGAGAGGGAGCTGGTAAGGCACGATGGCGAGAAGCTGAAAGATGTCATGCTTGAAATCATAAGGAAGGAAGGTTAGCCGATAGCTTTGGGTAAACCGCATATATTGATAGTAGACGATGAAAAATTTACTACGGATCTGCTCTCCGTGAGATTGAAAGCGAACGGATTTGATGTCTCTGCCGCTAATAGCCCGGAAGAGGCGCTCGACTTTCTTAAGACAAACACCCCGGACCTGATACTCCTCGATCTCCTCATGCCCGGCATGAACGGTTACGAAGTTTTAGAAAAGGTCCGCGCCGCCGAGACGACCAAAAATATACCGGTCATAATGCTTACGGCAAAGACGGTACAGGCCGAAAAGGTCAAAGCTTTGAATAGTGGACTGGACGATTACATCACCAAGCCCTATGACTCCGAGGAGCTTCTGGCCAGAATCCGCGCGGTGCTTAAGAGGTCGAAAACGCGCGAAGTTAAAAATATAAAAGAAATAAAAAACGTGTTGATAACCGGCGGCGCCGGATTCATAGGCTCTGTATTAACGGGGGCGCTATTAAAGAGCGAATATAATGTGACGGTCATCGATGATTTCTCGACTGGCCGTAAAGAGAATCTGGAAAAATTCTCCGGCGATAAGAATTTTCATCTGATCACAGGATCGATCACCGACGAAGCTTTGGTGGCCAAAGCGGTCGAGAAGTGCGACATCATATATCACCTCGCCGCCACGGTCGGAGTGAAGAATGTGGTCGATAACCCTCTTGAGACGGTAATATACGATACGATCGGCACGTCGATCGTTCTGAAATACGCCTCCGCGCACGGTGTCAAAGTCGTCATAACTTCCACATCAGAAGTTTACGGCAAGAGCGAAAAATATCCATTTAAAGAGGACGAAGATGTGGTCATAGGCCCGCCCGATGTGAACAGATGGAGCTATGCCTGCTCAAAATTATTGGATGAATTCTTCGCCATAGGCTATCACAGGCAGCGCGGTCTCCCCGTTGTGATAGTAAGGCTCTTTAACGTTGTGGGGCCGGGGCAGCTCGGAAGATACGGCATGGTGATACCGCGTTTTTTCAAATTCGCGTTAAAGAATGAGCCGATGCCCGTATACGGCGACGGAGAACAGGTACGTTGTTTTACGTATGTGGATGACGCTATAGAGATGATCATAAAGCTGGCATCTATCGAAGAGGCGAACGGCGAGGTGATAAACCTCGGGTCCGGGAAAGAGATATCCATAAAGGATCTCGCCCTGGAGATAAAGAAGATCACGGGAAGCTCGTCTGAAATAGTCTTCGAGCCGTATCATAAATATTACGGCGCCAATTTCCAGGACATAAAAAAGAGGGTGCCGGATCTGACGAAGCTTAAAAGAATAGCCGGCGTTGTGCCCAAAACAAGTCTTAAAGAGATACTGGAGAAGATAAAAAAGTATTTTGAGGAAAATCCGGAAGCGCTGGAGGGGATCTAGTGATGGCTAAAAGGAAGATATTGCTCGTAGATGACGAGGTGGATTTTGTCGAACTGATGACGATGAGGTTCGAGGCCAACGGTTACGAAGTCATAACGGCAAATAACGGCAAGGACGCTCTTGATAGAGTGAAAAAGGACAAGCCGGACGCGATCCTTCTCGATATCATGATGCCGGAGATGGACGGCCTTATGGTACTTAAAAATATACGTTCGGAAGACGCGAGGATACCCATCTTCATCACAACTGCATTTTCCAATGAGGAGAGGGTAAAGACCGCGGAAAGATACAACGCCAACGGATTTATCGTCAAGACCCAGAACCTGGGCGCCGAAATAAAGAATATAACTCAAGCCATAGAGATAGCCGAAAAGTACAAGGCGAAGAGCGGCTAAAAATAGGAACATGTACTATTTTTCAAGAATGTCATGCCCGCGAAAGCGGGCATCCATAAACGGCGCCTATCTGGATTCCCGCTTGCGCGGGAATGACAGCGCGCTAATTTTGTCCCTATTTTTAATGACGGTATCTTTTTTAACCGCATGCTCTTTTGCCTATGCCGGTGAGCAGGCGTCCGTGGAGAAATTGGTCCAGAGGCTCACCCCGCCGCTTGCCGTGACGGCGGCAAAAGAACCGGAAGAAGATAATTGGTATTATGACGCCTATTATGAACCCGGTGACGTTCTCCAGGGCACAAGGAGGGGCCATTGGAACGAACTTGACTATAACTTCGGGTACATTCACAAAAATATCACGGGCTACATGTGGATATCCCAACAGGAGAGATTTGACGTAAAGAATAATGCAGCCAGCCTGGGCGCGTATATAAACATGGATAAAGACCAATACGCCCATTTTGAATGCGGTCTTGGCTGGCCCACGAATTTCTTATACCAGTTGCAGTCGATAGTCGAATATGGCCACAGGATATATGACAATCTTTTCGGACAGGTAGGCTATACATACCGCTCTTACAGGGGCTCTTTCGATGATACGCATTTAGTCACTCCCGGGCTCATATATTATTTTGGCGATAGTTATCTCAGCGCGAATTACGGCGCCAGCTACATGGAAAGCCATGATACCGCCTCTATCGGCGTATTCAAGGGCGACTTCGCGATAACGAAATTCTTGCGCTGGAATTGCGGCGTAGCCGTCGGCGGCAGGCTGTATGATATCCTTGGCAAAGACGCCAAAGATGAGCAGGGTTACATACTCTTTACGGGAGTCAACATCAGCCTCTATAAGGGCATAGGCTTCAGGTTCGGATATATATATGGAACAGAAGAGCCGAAATTCATAAAACGCAGCCTTTATTACGCCGTCTCGGCAAAATTTTAAATTTGCCCTATAATACAGGCGGCAAATCCTATGAAATAAAATGTATAACTATCATACCGACACAATATGGACGGTCAACGCGGTTTTGTTATGCGTTGTCGCTTTGACATCTCTTGTTATACTGTTAGCGGCGGCTATAAAAAATTATCTGTGGGAAAAGCGCCGCCGCGGCCTGCTTAATATCAAAAAGGACGTTTATGAATTTGCCCTTTCCCGCAAAGGCGCCTCAACCGCCGCATGCCCTCCATTCGTTAACAATGTCACGCCGCAGCAGTTTATCGATATAGAGACGAACAGGCGCATAGATTCCGTATTTTTTAACGACTCGGAACAGCAGTTTCTCAAGAGTTGTTTTATCAAGCCGGAAGACCTTGCAAAGCTGGAAGAGGCCGCGCTAAGATCAGGAAATAAATGGCGCAAAATAGAAGCGGTACTCTGTCTCGGCTACACGCAGGCAGGATCCGCCGTTGACATTCTTGAAAAGACCCTGCTGAGTAAAGACAGGGATGTGTCCTATTTCTCGATAATATCTTTGGGCCACATAAATACGGTGCATGCGGCGAGGATACTGCTGGACTTCCTGAAGAAAGACCCGTCTATCAGCTCCAAGATAGTATCTATCCTCGAAAACTTCCCCGGGGATATAGCCGACGATGTTCTTAAGTTATCGGATTATCATGATCCTTTGGTTCGATATTGGGCCCTGACTCTATTGTCCAAATTCACCTCCCGCGGCCATATCAGGAAACTTGAAAAACTGACCGAAGATATGATGCCGGAAATCCGCGCCGCCGCGTGCGTCTGCCTTGGCAACACCGGTGATGCGGAGGCTAAGCCGGCTCTTGTCAGGCGTCTCAAAGACGACAGTTGGCTCGTCAGAAGCAGGGCCGTTCATGCGCTTGCGAAGATCGTCGGGGATTCGGCGTTGCCTGACGTGGCAGCGCTTATTAATGACCCCTCATGGGTGGTGGTCGACGCGGTAAAGGCGGTGATGACCGGCCATATCGAAGCTTCCATGCCTTATATAGAAAAGTTTCTGACCGGTGACTATGAAGTAGCAAAAAAGTGCTCCGTATTGGCGCTGCAGGATTCCGGATATATGGACAAGATCTTAAAAGAGGCGATCTCCGGCAAAAGCCATGCCATAAAACTGTTAAAGGATGTGATCAGATCTAAATTTCATTCAGGCCTTAACGCCGCGCTCGGTTCTCTCGACCCCGCTATGCGCGAAAAAGTCCTGGAAGTTATCATGACGACAAAAGAGGCATGATATGTTAGTGCCCAAGATCATTTATACCGTATTTATCGCTTCGCTGGGGTATTTCCTGGCTCTCACAATATACTATCTTTTTCTTGCGGCCGTCGGTTCCATAGAAGAGATGAAGAGATCAATGGCGGGCGAGAGCGAAGACTACTCGCTATTCTATTTCTCATCTCTGAAACTGCCCGTCTCCATAATACTGCCCGCCCACAACGAAGAAGACTGGATAGCCGATTCACTGCAGTCTCTCCTTAATGTCAATTACCCGGAATTCGAGATCATAGTAGTTAATGACGGCTCTACCGATGGGACATTTGATATACTGAATAAAATACTTAAACTCAGGCCCGTTGATGCCATATATATAAAGCACTATAAAGACGGCAGGCTTCGCGGTGTATTGAAGAGCGAACTTTATTCCAATGTCACGGTAATAGACAAGGATAGGGGTAACAAGAAGGCCGGCGCCGTAAACGCGGGCCTTAATA
This sequence comes from Candidatus Omnitrophota bacterium, assembly GCA_026387165.1. Lineage (GTDB taxonomy): Bacteria > Omnitrophota > Gorgyraeia > 2-01-FULL-45-10 > 2-01-FULL-45-10 > 2-01-FULL-45-10. Next base: position 12,835 of record JAPLMG010000192.1, on the reverse strand, counting down.
TAGCCAAACACGAGTACATATGCGTCATTGATGCCGATACGGTGTTAGAGAGAGACGCGCTATTAAAAGTCATGGCGCAGGTCGAAAAGGAGCCGGACAAGGTTATAGGGGTGGGGAGCTACTTCGGCCTGATAAACGGTTTTAAGATAAAGAACGGCACGATAATGGATCGCAGCTGTTCTTACAATCCTATAGTGGCTTACCAGAATATAGAATACATCAGGTCATTCATAGGTAACCGCCTTGCCTGGAGCAGATACAATGCCATGCCTAACGTGGCGGGGGGATTCGGGGTGTGGCGCAAAGACATTCTCTATGAATTGGGCGGGTTTTCCGCCGAGTTTACTTGCGAGGACATAGAATTGACGTTCAGGGCCCACGATTACATAGTGAAGAATAAGGATAAGGAGTACAGAATAGCGATGCTCCCGTTCTATGTGGGATGGACGGAGGGGCCCGATAACATCCCGGCGCTTATCATGCAGCGTAACCGCTGGCAGCGGGTGGTTAATGAAACCGTGTGGCGGTATAAATATATGACGTGCAATCCCAAATACGGCGCCTTCGGATTTCTGGCGATGCCGTATTTTGTTTTGTATGAAGTCTTGGGTGTTTTTATGGAGATCATCAGCATCGCGTTCGTTGCGGCAGGATGGGCATTGGGCGTTCTGAACATCAATATCTTCTTAGCATATTTGCTGTTCATGTTATTATCGCAATCTTTTGTTTCGCTCCTGAGCATGCTGGCGTTCGTGGAAGGGCAGAGGCTCTTCAAGATGAGATACATAGCATACCTTATAATGCTGACGCTGACCGAGTTCCTGTTCTACAGATGGATCATAAGCATATCCAAAATCATCGGAACTATCAGCTCTTTGCGCGGTATCAAATCGTATGATCAGTATGCGAGGTCTAAACGCGCTTAACTACACCGGGCCGGTGTGAGACGATAATTCCTTGACGAATCGGTTTTTTTATTCAAAGTAAAATCATGGGATAGATATGAAACTATCGATAATAATTCCCGTATATAACGAGGAGCCGTTCATTGAAGCCGTGATAAAAAAGGTAAAGTCGGTAGAGCTTCCCGGCAATATGAGTAAAGAGATCATTATCGTCAACGACTGCTCGACCGACAATACCATCAACATCCTCAGTAATTATACCGGCGATCCGTTGATACAGATATTCCACCACAAAGAGAAAAAAGGCAAGGGCTCGGCCGTCAGGCTTGGCCTGGAAAGATCGTCCGGAGACATTATATTGATCCAGGACGCCGATCTCGAATATGATCCGGCTGAATACCCGAGGCTCTTGGAGCCGATAATCAAGAATGTTTCGCACGTCGTATTCGTTTCATTATTCGAGGGCCGGATATTCAAGATGCCCGTCATAAACAGATTAGCGAACATTATAGCCACTTATACGGTAAGGCTGTTATTTAACTCCCCGATCAGCGACATAAATACCTGTTATAAGGTCTTCAGGCGGGAGGTCATAAAGAACATGGTGATGGTATCGGGAGGCTTTACCTTTGATATAGAGCTTGCCGTCAAGATATTGAACAGGGGCTATAAGATATTGGGCGTTCCTATAAGTTACACCGCCAGGACGAGGGAAGAGGGCAAGAAGATACGCTGGCCGGAAGCGCTCTACTTGTACTGGAGCATAATAAGGTACAGATTTTCATCGTAATGCTTATAAAGATAGGCATATGTCATGGATCAGCAGGCTAAGAAATATATTCTGGATAATATCGGTAAAATATCGGCCCGCGATATTGCCGCCGCTCTCAATATTAAAGAGAGAAAGGTAAAAAAGTTCCTCCAGGCGCAGAAGAAAAAAGGCAGGCCAACGTCGACATCCGCCGGAACGGAAAGGCCGGATATCCCATCCCGCAAAAAAATACGCCTGCTGATATCCGCACTTTTAATAATCGCGGCGGTCTTTATCGCCTACGGTAATTCACTCCAGGGTAAATTGCTCTGGGATGATAATATATTGCTCAGGGATAATATTTATATTCAGGACGTCTCTAAAATATCAAAATTATTCACGGGAAGCATAGGGGCCAGCAGCGGTGAGACGGGCCTTTCTTACAGGCCCATCCAGATGCTGGCCTTTACGATAGGATACCATGCATGGGGGCTGAATCCTCTCGGTTACCACCTGCTGAGCCTGATATCGCATATCCTGGTGGCTCTATGCATATACTGGCTGGTCAATATCCTGTATAAAGACGGCGCGCTTTCATTATTAACGGGGCTGCTATATGCGGTCTTTCCTCTTCATACAAGCGCCGTCTCCTATATTTCAGGATTGGCGGATCCCTTTGCCGGCTTCTTCATGCTCTTTGCGCTGATACTTTACATAAGGAATATAGGCTCTGAGAATCTCTTCGTTCCGATCTTGTCGGCATTCTGTTTTCTCCTGGCGATATTGTCCAAGGAGTATACACTTGTTCTGGGATTATTAATACTCGTCTATCATTATACTTTTAAGAAGAAGATAAGGATACGGCAGATATTGCCCATAGCGCTGGTCGCGGTCGGCTATATCTATGTAAGACTTACTTTTCTGGCCTCGCTGCTGCCTCATAACGTCTATCCTACCACCGTTCTTCAGAGGATCCCGGGTTTCTTTGTAGCCATAGCGAACTATTCGAGGCTTTTACTATTGCCGATAAATCTGCATGTGGAATACGGTCTGAACGTATTCAGTTTCGGCGATCCGGCAGCTCTGCTGGGGTTCTTTATACTTTGCGCGGTACTGGCGTACGCTTTCTGGAAAAGAGAGAGCGATAAAGTGGCGTTCTTTTCCATATGCTGGTTCATGGTAACGTTATTGCCGCAGTCAAACCTCTATCCAATACATTACTACATGGCGGAGCACTGGATGTATATGCCGTCTATAGGATTTTTCCTGCCCGTATCGTATGGCTTACTGTCGCTATACAGGAATAATAGATACAGGCCTCTTGCCATATCGCTGATATCCGCACTGTTGGTATTCTATACGGCGTTGACCATAAAGCAGAATGTTTATTGGAGAGACCCGGTAAGTTTTTATGAGAGATCGTTGAAATATACGCCGGATAGCGCGGTTTTGTGCAACGATCTTGCGAATGTTTATATGGAGTCGGGTGATAAGGAGAAGGCCATAAACTTATATAAAAGAGCGCTGGATATAGATCCTTATCAGACATGGACATACAACAATCTGGCGATACTTTATACGGATACGAACAGATATGATGAGTCGGTTAAACTATTGAAAAAACTTATAGAGATAAAGCCTGATTATCCGAAAGCGTATAACAGCCTCGGCAACATCTACAAGGAAAAAGGTAAATCGGAAGAAGCCGTGGAGATGTATAAGAAGGCGCTTTCGCTGGAACCGGACTACGCCGAGGCCTGCAATAATCTTGGAGTGATATACAGCAATATGGACAGGAAAGAAGAGGCTTTGGAGTTGATTAAGAAGGCGATATCGCTTGCAGCAAACAACTTCAAATTATATTACAACCTCGGTTTAGTATATCAGAATATGGGTAAGTACGATGACGCGATAGCGGCTTTTAAAAGAGTGCTTGAGCTCAGCCCCGATAATAAGGATGCGTACAACAATCTCAGCACCGTCTATAATAAGGCGGGGAAGAACGATGAAGCCATAGCCGCGCTCATCAAGGCCATAGAGATAGACAGGTCTTTTGCCGTCGCTTACAGAAATATAGCCGCCATATACTATTTTGAGAAAAAATATGATAAAGCCATTAAATATTATGACGAGGCCGCCCGGCTCGGGTATAAGCAGGATCCGGCGCTTGCCCAGGCCCTTGAGCCTTTCAGAAGTAAGAATAATTGAGAAAAGTACATAGGAATTGACAAATAAGGCGGTAGTGGTACAATAAAAGAGCGTAAGAAAAAGACTACGATGTCTTCTGGTAAAGTATGCTGGAAGACATTTTTATTTTATCTGGCTATATGCTTAGGGATAAAATAATCCGCCAAAGCATTCAGCCGCGCTCTGGTGAATGCGACGGCGGATCAAACATTACCTGTCTATTTACTTAAGGATAAAACAGGAGTATATAAACCATGTTTTCGGAAGCCGATATTGTAGGCGGTGTCACTCAGCTTGTTTTTCAGCTGGGCGCCATTATTATTGCCGCATGGTGTGGCGGAAAAGCCTTTGAGAGATTTAAACTCCCGACCGTGCTGGGCGAGATTGTGATCGGCGTTATAATAGGCCCTTATCTTTTAGGACATCTTCCGTTTCCCGGATTTCCTTCCGGCCTATTTCCTCTCCCGGCGGCCTTTCCGGTGTCGCGGGAACTATACAGCATAGCCACGATAGCGTCCATTGTGCTCCTCTTTCTCGCGGGGCTGGAGACCGATATAGACGCGTTCCTGAGGCTTTCTTTTGCGGGGCCGGTGGTCGCCATTTTTGGCGTCATCTTTAGTTTCGTCTTAGGCGACCTGACCGGTGTGCTGTGCTCAAAGTTTTTATTAGGGGCAAATTATGGTTTTATTCATCCCATACCGTTATTTCTGGGAGTCATATCCACCGCTACGTCCGTGGGCATAAGTGCGCGCATACTTTCCGAAAAAAAGAAGATGGATTCCCCCGAAGGGGTCACCATCGTATCGGCGGCTGTTATTGACGATGTTTTGGGGATCATCATCCTGGCCGTTGTGATAGCCATGGCAAAGAGCTCTCATATTGCATGGGGCGACATAGGCTTTATCACCTTAAAGGCCTTAGGTGTCTGGCTCGGTTTTACGATTCTCGGGATCATGGCCTCCGGCCGCTTGAGCCAATTCCTAAAACGCTTCTTCAAGGATAAAGCAACTATTGCGATCATCTGTTTTGCGTGCGCGCTTTTACTTTCAGGAATATTCGAACGTTCGGGACTTGCCATGATCATAGGCGCGTATGTTATGGGTCTGTCGCTATCGAAGACGGACCTCTGTTTTGTTATCCACGAGAACCTGTCAACGTTACAAAAACTTCTGGTCCCTGTCTTCTTCTGCGTAATGGGTATGCTCGTTAACTTTAAAGAGATGGCCTCGCCCCATATCCTCCTATTTGGTTTAATATATCTGGTTATCGCCATAGTAAGCAAGATCATCGGGTGCGGGCTTGCCGCCGGAATGTTCGGCTTTAACTTCCGGGGATCAATGATAGTGGGGATCGGCATGGTGCCTCGCGGAGAGGTCGCCCTCATAACGGCCGGCATAGGCTTATCCGCCGGGATTATACCACATGACGTATTCAGCGTGGCGGTCATGATGACGTTTTTAACTACGCTCATAACCCCGCCTATCCTGGCCCGGCTGGCGGCGTCGGACAAACCCGTTTTTATGAGCAATAAGCAGATAAAAGATGAGCGTGTAGAGATCCGCTATAAAATGCCGAATCCGGAGACCGCGAATCTTGTGCTGCGCAAGACCCTCGGCACCTTTGAATCAAATGGTTTTTATGTACATCGCATGATGATGGACGAGATCGTGTTCCAGATACGGCGCAACGGCACCTTTATCGTTCTCGAGTTTAATTTGCAGCAGCTGACGTTTCGTTGTAAAGAGCAGGAGGCCTCCTTTATCCACACTCTCTTCTATGAAGTCATTGCTGATTTTGAATATACTATAAAGCGTCTCCATACCCTTGCCGATAAGGAACAGATAGGTAAAAGCATCTTCTCTTCAAGATCAAAAAAGGAGACAAGCGGCCTGGATGTCCTCGGGCTCATCCCTCCGTCAGCCGTTGATGTCAACCTCAAAGGCAGCACCAAAGAAGAGATATTAAAGGAACTCGTTGGCCTTCTCGTCCGCTCCGGACAGTTGGCATATGAGATGCGTGAGGAGATATTAAAAAGCCTGCTCGAGCGGGAAGCTACTATGTCTACAGGGATGCAGGACGGAATAGCCATACCTCATGTGAAGACCAATGCGGTGAAAGATATCATCACAGCATTTGGCGTGAAGAAAGAAGGGGCGGAATTCAGCTCCTTGGATAAGAAACCATCAAATATATTTATAGTTACCATCGTCCCAAAATCATCTCCGCAGCCATATCTTCAATATATGGCTGAGATAAGCAAGAGCCTGATCTCCGAGGAAAGGCGCAACGCCATTCTCTCCTGCAAGACCAACCGGGAACTCCACGACCTGCTTGTATCAAACGCTTAACCGTGACCGTGACCGCAAATTGTGTAATCGCAATTGTTGAAAAATCCCGTCCCGAGTGATACAATACATTCAAACCACGATATATGGAAAAGCGCTACGAACAATTCTCCCATACCGCCGATATCGGCGTAAGGGTATTTGGCGAGACGCTTAAAGAGCTTTTCGAGAATGCCGCTTTCGCCATGTTCGATATCCTCGCCGACCTCGAGGGCCTTAAGGGCGAGATCACCCAGGACTTTGAGCTTACCGCCCCAAATCACGAAGAGCTCCTCATCGCATGGCTCGACGAGCTTCTCTATAATTTTTACGCAAAAAATATCATCTTCTACAAGTTCGAGGTCGCGGAATTGTCCGAAGACGTCATAAGGGCCAAAGCGTTCGGCCGCTCAGTTAATGAAAACAGGAACAGGATGAAGACCGAGATAAAGGCCGCCACCTACTACAATCTGAAGATAATCAAACCCTTCGACAAAAGCTCAGGGTTTGACCCCGAGCAAAGTCGAGGGGTCAAAAAAGACGACTATTACGAAGTTGATATAATATTTGACGTGTAAAAGCCGACTTCGTCATTGCGAGCGACCGAAGGGAGCGAAGCAATCTCAATGCAGTCCTGGCAAGGCCCTTTAGAACGTATCGACGACTACAGATGGCGCATACCCAAGAGCTACATGACAGGCATGCGCGTCGACGGCATCATCTACGCTGATCCCAAGATGATAGAAGACGTGCGCACTGACAAGGCGGCCCAGCAGGTCGCGGACGTAGCAACATTACCCGGCATAGTAAAAGTGTCTCTGGCGATGCCCGATATTCACTGGGGCTTTGGTTTTTGTATTGGCGGAGTTGCCGCAACCGATATCGACGCAGGTGGCGTTATTTCTCCCGGCGGAGTAGGCTATGATATAAATTGCGGCGTTAGACTTGTTAGGACAAATCTGAAAGAATCCGACGTTCGGCCAAAACTTAAAGCTCTCGTCTACGCTCTTTACAATGACATTCCCGCGGGAGTAGGCTCTAAAGGCGATATCAAGGTAACCGAAAAAGAGGAGCGCAAGCTTCTCGTCGAAGGATCGAAATGGGCCGTCGATCACGGTTACGGAAGACAGGAAGACCTCGAATATACCGAGGATCATGGCGCGATAAATGGCGCCGACCCGGACAAGGTCTCCGACAGGGCCTATGAAAGAGGCAAACACCAATCCGGCACGCTTGGGAGCGGCAACCATTTCCTCGAGGTGCAGGTCATCGACGAGGTTTATGATGAAGCGGCAGCCGCGGTCTTCGGGTTGGAGACCGGGCAGGTCGTGATGATGCTCCATTCCGGCTCACGCGGCCTCGGATACCAGGTTTGCGATGAGTATTCAAAAAGTTTTATAAGATGCCTTTCGAAGTATGGTATAGATGTGCCCGACAGGCAGCTTGCATGCGCCCCCGTGAATTCGGACGAGGGCAAAGCGTATCTGGGCGCAATGAAGTGCGCGGCAAATTACGCCTGGGCCAACAGGCAGTGCCTCATGCATCTGGCGCGCGGCGTATTTGAAAAGGTCTTCAGCATGAGCCCGGGAGATTTAGGGATGGACTTAATTTATGATGTGGCTCATAATATAGCCAAGATAGAAAAGTATAATATTGACGGGAAAGAGAAACTGCTCTGCGTCCACAGAAAAGGCGCAACGAGGGCTTTTCCTCCGGACCACCCGGAGTTGCCGGCAAAGTATAAAAAGACCGGACAACCTGTTATAATACCGGGAGATATGGGAAGAAATTCATATCTATTGACCGGCACAAAGAAAGCGGAAGAGACGTTTTTTAGTACATGCCATGGCGCAGGCAGAAGGCTCTCCCGCACAGCCGCTGTTAAGGCTTGCCGCGGCAGATCGATAGCAGGGGAGCTCCAGATGAAGGGCATCCTGGTAATGTCCAGCGGCCGGGAGACTCTCGCAGAGGAAGCACCCGAAGCGTATAAGAATGTCAACGAAGTGGTAGATGTGGTGGCAGGCGCCGGCATATCAAAGAAAGTCTGCCGGATGAAGCCGCTTGGAGTGATCAAGGGATAGTTGTAGGGTCTGACCCAACGCGTCTATTTCGCGTTGAATGGGTCTGACCCTTAAGTAACAAGGAGATAATATGTTAGACCTAAAGTTCATACGAGAAAATAAGGATATCGTAAAAGAGGCCGTCAAGAACCGCGGCTATAAACTCGACATCGATGAGTTTCTCAAGTTCGACGAAGAGCACAGAAAACTGCTCATAGAGGTAGAGGATCTAAGGTCCCGGCGCAATAAGGCCAACGATGAGATAACCGCCATTATGAAGGTTAAAGGCAACCCAAAAGAGATTATTGCAAAAATGAAGCCTATATCCCAAAAAATAGCTGATTTAGAGGCAAAAGTGGAGGAAGTAAGCCAAAAAATCGATAAAACTAAGTATATAATCCCAAATATACCCGATAAATCTCTGCCCGTAGGTGGTCCGGAATGTAATAAAATCGTCAAATCCTGGGGTAAAACACCGAATTTCGACTTCAAACCCAAGACCCATATTGAGCTTGCCGAGATATTAGATATAATATGCTTCGGAGTGGCATCCAAGATCACGGGCTCGAACTTCATTCTATACAAAGGGTTAGGCGCCAGGCTTGAACGCGCTCTTATAAACTTCATGCTCGATCTTCACACCAAAAAACACGGCTATACAGAGATCTTCCCGCCGTTCTTAGTCAATAGAAGAAGCATGACAGGAACCGGGCAGCTCCCAAAGCTGGAAGATGATATGTACAGGCTCAAAGATGAAGACCTCTTCCTTATACCCACAGCGGAAGTGCCGGTCACCAATATACACGCCGGCGATACATTGGAAGAATCGGAGCTGCCTATCCGCTACACCGCATATTCGGCGTGTTTCAGGAGGGAGGCCGGCTCCTACGGAAAAGATACGCGCGGGCTTGTCAGAGTGCACCAGTTCAACAAGGTGGAGCTCGTCAAATTCGTGAAGCCCGAAACATCTTTCGATGAGCTTGAGAAATTATTGAATGACGCCGAAGAGGTGCTTCAGCTTTTAGAGCTCCCATACCGCGTTGTGATGCTTGCCACGGGCGACATCTCGTTCGCCGCGGCCAAATGCTATGACATCGAGCTCTATGCCGTGGGCGTTGATACGTATTTGGAAGTCTCGAGCTGCTCCTGCTTCACGGACTTCCAGGCAAGGCGCGCGAATATAAGATTCAAACGCATAACGCAAAACGCACAACGCAAGACGGAATATGTTCACACTCTTAACGGCTCCGGCGTGGCCCTGCCGAGGCTCGTAGTGGCCATCATGGAAAATTATCAGAATGAGGACGGCAGCGTCCGTATCCCAAAGGTGCTCATCCCGTACATGGATGGGCTAGAGCTGATAAAGGCAAATGGGGTCTGACCCAACGCGTCCATTGCGTGGTGAATGGGTCTGACCCCATATGGAATGGGGACTGTCCCAAAAGAAAGTGTCGATATGAATAAAGTGAAGCCGAAGAACAAGGGCTCCTGGATAATGCTCTTCATAAAACTCATCATCGGAGTTTTGGCTCTGCCCTTGACATATGGCGTCACGGCGGCCTTTTATGCCAACTTCATCCTGATAAAAGAGCTCGCCTCGAGCCTTAGCTATTTCACATGGGGCATAGGGAGTTATGTTATCCTGCATCTCTTGTTCTATAAGCCCACATATCTATATGTATTGGGCCATGAGTCGGTCCATGCGGGGCTGGCTTGGGTCTTCGGCGGCAAGATAAAATCATTTAAGGTATCGTCCGAGGGCGGCAGCATCGGGACAGACAAGTCGAACTTCGTCATAGAACTCGGGCCGTATTTCATACCGATATATGCGATTATAATAACGGTAATATATTTTGTTGTGGCATCGTCTTACACAATAAACAGCGTCCTCTTCGTCTTCCTGATAGGCTTTACGCTCGCGATGCATATGATATCTACGATAGAGGTGATGAAGATACGCCAGCCCGATATCGTGAAGAGCGGATACCTCTTCTCAATAGTGCTCGTTTACATACTCAACATAGTCGTGATATCATTCATATTCAGTCTTATCTTCCAGGCGTTCTCGATGCATAAGTTTTTCATTGACCTTTGGAGCCAATCGAAATATATTTACATAGCGGTTTACAGACAGCTCTTCTTTTAGCTAAAGATATATTGCGGAGACATTTTTCATGAAAACAATGAATAAAAAATTCAACCGACATGGACTTGACAAAAAACTGTTAAAGGATCTGTATTTTAAAAAGAAGAATTCTTTGAATCAAATCGGTAGCAGATTTCATATACATCCGTTCTCAGTATGGAAGTTAATGGATAAATTTGAACTAAAAAGACGTAATTCAAGCGAGGCAGTCTACAATTATTTTAATAAGAAAGAATGTTTTAAAGTACGAGAAAATTTGCAAAGCTTAAAATTACTAAAGAACACCGGATTGGTACTTTATTGGTGCGAAGGAACAGGCGATAGGAGCGATGCAAAGAAAAATACAACACTTGCTTTTACCAATACAGATATAACAATGTTGAATATATGGATAAAATTTCTATTAGAAGTGTGCGGTTTGGATAAAAAGAAAATCAAAGTTCGTATCTACTTGCATAAGAATCAAAATGGAAATAGATTAAGAGAATATTGGTCTAAAAAATTAAGCATCCCTTTATCGCAGTTCGAAAATGTTTCATACACAAGGAAAGAATCGACGCAGCAAGATTATAAAGGAACAGTAAAAATTAAAGTTCACAATCTAAAGCTATATCTTTTAGTAAAAGCATGGATTGAAAGCTTAAAGAGAAAAATATCAGAGACTTATAAGATAGCGTCATAAGTTGAAAATATCGGAGAGGTGGCAGAGTGGTTTATCGCGCTAGTCTTGAAAACTAGAGTCTGCGCAAGTGGACCGGGGGTTCAAATCCCTCCCTCTCCGCCATGTTTGATAGGGAGCGTTTGAGAGATAATGTCGGAAGGTACCTTCCGACGAAAAATTTAGCCGCCGCTCTTTTAATATAAAGTTCGAACCGATTTTCTTGAGATATTCACGCTGCGACTCGAGATTTCCTTCTCGAAGCGCGTAACTCACTCTATTTAAATCGGTTACGAAATCTTTCGCCCGTTCGAACCAATTATCGCCCCCAGCAGCAAAATCCTTTAGGATCTCCTGCAAATCCTTCTTTTCGTTTATATATGTCTCTTTCTTTCGCTGATACTCCTCGAGTGCGATACTACCCTCTAAATACACATCTATAAGTCGGTTTATTTTACGATCTATATCTGTAATCTTATCGTGCAGATTTTGCTGCTGGGGGCGTGATGATTGGATATCGCGCGCCTTGTCATTCTCAAGTTTCTTTAAAATCTTCGTAGTCCAATCATCACACAAAGAAACTTTTTGAAGGATAGACTGTATTTGAGTAGCGAGCTCTTCCTCTCTGGTATATTTCTGCGTACAGTTAGTGAAGCGCTTCGTGCAACGGTAGTAAGTATGGCCTTTCTGTAGCTCTGCTGTGATCATCCTACCGCACTCGCCGCATCTCATAAGCCCGCGCAAGGCGAAGTGCCTTATTGCTTTCTTTGGCTTGCCTCTACGAGCCATAACATCCTGACAAGTATCAAAAAGTTTCTTTGTGATAATTGGTTCGTGAGTTCCTTCGTAACTCTCGCCATTGTATCGAAAGACTCCATAATAGAGAGGATTCTGTAAGATATGCTGATACTGACTTGCGGAAAGAGGGCGGTCTTTTCTGCCTCTCATACCGGCTGAGTTTATCTTGTCTCGTATCTCAGCGAGTGTATACCTGCCAGTAGAGTATAGGGCGAAAGATTTCGCGATGAAAGGAGCTTTGCCCTCATCTTTGATGATGCCGCGCGTCTTGGGATCATTGAGGTACCCTATCGGCGCCCACTGCGGCCAGATGCCCTTAGAAAGTTTCAAGCGTATGCCTCGCTTGATATTCTCCGAGAGAGCGTCTATATAGTACTTACTCTGCCCGAAAGCTATAGAGAGCATGAACTTACCCTGCGCATTATCATCAAAGTGATACGTGGGGAAGAGAAGGCTCTTGATGACACCTCTATCTACAGAGTAGATGATCTTACCGCCGTCTACACTATTGCGAGCGAGCCTGTCAGGATGCCACGCTAAGATACCGTCAGCAGCCCCTCGCTCTATCTGTAGCAACATGTCATTGAAAATAGGGCGCCCGGGCTTCTTAGCTGTCTTCGCCTCAATGAGTTCCTTAACTACATGGACCTTCTCACGAGTAGCATACTGCCGAAGCTCCACAAGTTGAGCCTCGATAGATAGTATCTGCCTATCCTCATCATCAGTAGACTTTCGGGCATATAGGAAGTATCTCATAGGGCAAAGCTCCTTTCATCGAACTTTATTGCTATTAAAAGAGCGCCGGATAAATTTTTCGTCGGAAGGTACCTTCCGATATTACCTCTCAAGTGCTCCCTATCAAACATGGCGGTGTGTCTACCGCTTTGTTCGAACAACTTTTTGTCATTCCCGCGAAAGCGGGAATCCATAACACCGTCATTGCGAGGAGCGAAGCGACGAAGCAATCTCAAAGGTGATCAACCCTTGGCTCGGCCCGGCCGCAGGC